>CALVTV010000073.1 GCA_944363005.1 uncultured Clostridia bacterium
TGTCTTGTATGGCTGCTGCTGGTGTTCGCGTGAAGATCACGCTGGCCTGCACGGAGTGCAAGCAACGCAATTACAACACGATGAAGAATAAGCGCAACAATCCGGACCGTATCGAAATGAGCAAGTATTGCCGTTTCTGCAAGAAGCATACGGTGCACAAGGAAACCCGCTAATTCTTGCGACAAGACGGACAAGGATGTGAAAGAGATGTCTGAAAATAAGGAAGTGAAGAAGGCCGAAAAGCCTGGCTTCTTCACCCGCGCGAAGAACTGGATTGTCGCGCTCCCCGGCCGGCTTGCTGCCGCGTTCAAGAACATGGCCGCTGAGCTCAAGAAAGTCGCGTGGCCGTCCAAGAAGGATCTCGTGAATTACTCTATCGTCGTCATTGCTTTCGTTGTCGCGCTGGCGGTCATCGTCGGTCTGCTGGATACCGCGTCTTCTTTCCTGGTCAAGCAGCTCATTCAGCTGTAAGATGGGAATGAAACAGGAGGGTTGATCATGACGGACGAGCAGGCTCTTTGGTATGTCGTGCATACCTATTCGGGCTACGAGAACAAGGTGGCGACCGACCTGGTCAAGCAGGTCGAGAACAACGGCATGGGCGACCTGATTCAGGACGTCAAGGTGCCGATTGAAGAGGTCGTCGAAATCCGCAACGGCAAGCCTCACACCATTCAGCATAAGCTGTTTCCCGGCTACGTCCTGGTCAAGATGATCAAGACCACGGAGACCTGGTATGTCGTGCGCAATACGCGCGGCGTGACCGGCTTTGTCGGCCCGGGATCCGAGCCCATTCCGCTGACGGACGAGGAATTTGAGCGCATGACCAGTTGCCAGGGCACCATTCGCATCGACCTTGAGGTCGGCGACAATGTCCGCATCAAGACGGGCAGTGTCGAAAACGCGATTGGTACGATCGAAGAGATCAACGCCGAAGAGCACAAGGTCAAAGTCTCCATCGAGATCTTCTCCAGAAAGGTCGTCGAGGAGTACGATGTTTCCGAGGTCGAGCGCCTGTAAGCGCTCCTTCGGGACAAGCCAAGGACAACCCCCGGGATTTTTCTCCCGGTTGTTGCGATTGCCCGCCTTGTAGCGGGCTTCAGCCCGGCCAGCGCGCTGCGCGCCCCGGGCGTGGGAGGAACATTCGTTCCGCGTGACCACAGATTTAGGAGGTTTTTTACCATGGCGAAGAAAGTTACTGGCATGATCAAGCTGCAGGTGCAGGCCGGCAAGGCCAATCCTGCGCCGCCTATCGGCCCGGCCCTGGGCCAGCATGGCGTCAACATCCCGGGCTTCTGCAAGGAATTCAACGAGCGCACGAAGAATGATGTCGGCCTGATCATCCCGGTTGTCATCACCGTTTACTCTGACCGTTCCTTCACCTTCATTACCAAGACTCCGCCCGTTCCGGTGCTCATCAAGAAGGCGCTGGGCATCGAGTCCGGCAGCGGCAAGCCGAACAAGACCAAGGTTGGCCAGCTGACCCAGGCTCAGGTGCGCGAGATCGCGGAGAAGAAGATGCCCGACCTCAATGCTGCGTCCATCGAGACCGCGATGAGCATGGTCAAGGGCACGGCCCGCTCCATGGGCGTCACCGTCGCCGAGGACTAAGGCATAGAAGGTTGCGTTCAGCGCGGGCTATCCCCGCGCGAAGAAGTCCGCTTTTGCGGACTGGATCAAGTGGGAGGACATTGCGCCGTTTGTACCACAGGGAGGAACAATAACTATGAAGCATGGCAAGAAGTATATCGAGAGCGCGAAGCTCATCGAGCGTAACAAGCTGTACGATCCGGACGAGGCCGTCAAGCTCGCCCTGAGCACCGCCAAGACCAAGTTCGACGAGACCCTTGAGGTTTCCGTCCGCCTGGGCGTCGATCCCCGTCAGGCTGACCAGCAGGTACGCGGCGCCGTCGTGCTGCCCAACGGCACCGGCAAGAAGGTGCGCGTGCTCGTGTTCGCCAAGGGCGAGCAGGCCAAGCAGGCGGAAGAGGCCGGCGCGGATTACGTGGGCGCTGAGGAGCTCGTCGCGAAGATCCAGGGCGAAAACTGGTTCGAGTTTGACGTCGTCGTCGCGACCCCGAACATGATGGGCGTCGTTGGCCGTCTGGGCCGCGTGCTCGGTCCGAAGGGCCTCATGCCGAACCCGAAGAGCGGCACCGTCACCATGGACGTGGCGAAGGCCATCGCCGAGATCAAAGCCGGTAAGGTGGAGTACCGCCTCGACAAGAGCGCGATCATCCACTGCCCGATCGGCAAGAAGTCCTTCACGGCTGAGCAGCTCACCGAGAACCTCAGCACGCTGATGGGCGCGATCAACCGCGCGAAGCCGGCTGCTGCGAAGGGCATCTACCTGCGCAGCGTGGTGCTCTCTTCTACGATGGGCCCCGGCATCAAGGTGAACCCGCTCAAGTTCTAATCGAGCCAAGAGATCCTCTTTCCTTGCGGAAAGGGGATTTTTGTCGTTTTGGCAGGAGTTGCCCCTTGTGTGTTGAATATTTAACATATATGCGTTATATAATGCGCAGACTAAAGGCGGGCTTGCGCATGGCGCATCCTGGAAATTCAGGGCATGACGGAACAGGAAGAAATGAGATAAACGGGAGGGAGAAAGCTGTGAAAAAGGCGATTGTATTGTCGATGCTGTTGGCGCTGCTCGTGCTGTTATGCGCACCCGCGTCGGCAGGCAACTGGTATTTCAATATCTACCTTGAAAAGGAGACGCTCAACGAGGAACAGGCACTGGAGAAGAATGTCACCAGCAAGGACGGTGAGCTGCGCGTCGTTCGCCAGTCCGTCTATCCCTGGGACGAAGAGGGCAACCATTGGGCCATGTTTGTAGAGTTGGAGAACACGTCCGACAACCTGATCGTGCTCGATGAAACGTGGCTGTATACCTGCAAGGCTGACAAGGAGACGACGGCCACCTGGCATTTTCCGCTGATTGACGGCGCATTCTACCGGACGGCTTCGCGCTTTTATCCCGGCGAGCGGGTGATTCTGTACGCGGGATCGGAACCTGTGTATGCGTTGCAGTACGATGCACAGGGGCAGTATACGGGCAAAGAGGTCTGCGCGGAGGGACTGGATCAAATCGCCGAAGAGATGCGCAGTGCCAGCCTGCTGCGCGTGCGCATCAACAGCCGGGACACGACGATTGGCACCGCGATCAATTCGAACTTGGACGAGGTTCGCGTGCCCGTTCAGGCCCAATCGCACATTGCGGACGGAAAGCTGACCCTGGTGGTGCAAAACGATCAGGAGAAACCGGTCACGTACAAGTCGGTTGGCGCGGTGCTCAGCGATGCGCAGGGGAACATCGTCGATGTGCTGCGGTGGACCGAGGTGGCGGAGCCGATCCAGCCCGGCGAGAGCCTGACGATTGAAAAGGAACTGCTGCCCTATGTGACGGACGCCATGCTCGAAGGGGCACAGGTTGAGCCCTATGCTTACATGTTCAGAGAGGACGTGGACGCGCTGTAACGCACAGGCGGACCGGCGGAGCCAGAAAAACGCAAAAAACCATTGACATGCCTTGAAAAGTATGATACAATGCACTTCGTGAATTGAAAAGTTCTGTGCCTAAGACAGCTGGTGGCGCTTTGCGCCGTAAAGGGTTTGCCCGCCGGCCGAGGTGTGAGTGCGAATGTTCCGCAAAACGCGGTTTTCTGCCCTTGCGCCCAGCGCAGGGGCTTTTCTTTTCCGAAACCTTTCGGGAAGGAGGAACGTAATCATGTCCAAGAACATTGAAGCCAAGAAAGCGGTTGTTTCCGAGATCGAGGAGAAGATCGAGAAGGCGGAGTCCATCGTGATCGTCGAGTACAAGGCGCTCACCGTGGAGGCTGTCACTGCGCTGCGTGCGAAGTGCCGTGCCGCCGGCGTGGATTACTGCGTGCTCAAGAACACGCTGGTCAAGCGTGCGCTGAGCAACAAGGGAATCCAGCTCGACGAGAAGCTCCTGGAAGGCCCGAACGCTTTCGTCTTCAGCAACAACGACCCGGTGTCCGCTCCGAAGCTGGTGAAGGAATTCATCGCAGCCAGCGAGAAGGACAAGAAGACCTCCCCGCTGACCATCAAGGCCGGCATCATGGACGGCGCTGTGCAGTCCGTTGAAGAGGTCAAGGCCCTGGCCGACATCCTGCCGCGCGATCAGCTCATTGCCAAGATCATGGGCTGCCTGAATTCCCAGGCCACCGCGCTGGCGTATGTCATCAAGGCCATCGCCGACAAGCAGAGCGAAGCTGCTGCCGAGTAATTTCGCCGCATAGACGGCGCAACCCAAATTTTGAGAATAATGGAGGTACATACCATGGAAATCAATGAGATCGTCTCCGCGATTGAGAGCCTGACCCTGATTCAGTGCTCCGAGCTCGTTAAGGCTCTGGAAGAGAAGTTCGGCGTGACCGCCGCTGCCCCCGTTGCTGCTGCTGGCGCTGCTGCTCCGGCCGCTGCTGCTGCTGAAGAGAAGACCGAGTTCGACGTCGTGCTCACCGGCTTCGACGCTGCGAAGAAGGTTGCCATCATCAAGGCTGTCCGCGAGGTTGTCCCGGGCCTGGGCCTGAAGGAAGCCAAGGACATCGTCGAGGGCGCGCCCAAGACCCTGAAGGAAGGCGCTTCCAAGGACGAGGCCGAAGCCATGAAGAAGAAGCTGACCGAGGCTGGCGCTACCGTCGAAATCAAGTAATTGCTTTTTCAAACCCGCTCCGCAAGGAGCGGGTTTTTTGCATCAGAGCACGGCGCTTTCCCCGTTTGAAGGGTATCCTTTTCCCTTTTTCTGGACATACCATGCAAGAAGAACTTTTGCGCAATCCGTTGACGGAAGATGTGATTCGTGATATAATTCGATCTAGTATTTAAAACTACGTATAAGGGTCAAAGAAAGGAGCAGGGAATGCGGACAAAGCTGCGTGACCGGCAATTGCCGGATTATACGAGAGGCGAGGAGATATTCAACATGATCTCGCACATTGTGGGGGGCGCGATCGGCGTGGCGGCGCTGGTGCTGTGCGTGGTTCGTTCGGCGATCAATCACAATGGCTACGGCATTGCGGGGTCGATTGTGTACGGTGTGTCGATGATTTTGCTCTACACCATGTCCAGCATTTATCACGGCTTGCGCGAGGGCATGGCCAAGAAGGTCATGCAGGTGCTCGATCACTGCACGGTGTACCTGCTCATCGCCGGCACATACACGCCCATTCTGCTCAGCGCCATGCGCCGCATCGACGCGGGGGCGAGCTGGATGCTGATGGGGATCGTCTGGGGCCTGGCGGTGCTGGCCATCACGCTGACGGCCATCGACCTCAAGAAGTTCCGCGTTTTTTCGATGATCTGCTATATCGGCATGGGCTGGACGATCATTTTCCGGGTCGATTTGCTGATTGCGGCCGTCGGTTGGGCGGGGTTTTGGCTGATCCTGCTGGGCGGGGTGTGCTATACGGTCGGCGCGGTGCTCTATGGCTGGGGGCGCAAGCGCCGGTATATGCACAGCATCTTCCATCTGTTCGTCGTCGCCGGTACGGTTCTGCATCTGATCGCGATTTTGCTCTATGTGCTTTGATGCAGCCGCAGGACAGGAAACCGCGTTTTTGGGAATCCGGGGGCTTTGGGACGCCTTGCTGCGCTTCGGTTTTGAATTGAACCCGTATGATAACCATACCAGTGCGCTTCCGATGGAAGCGCATTTTGTATGCATCGTTTTTTCTGTGAATCTTGAAAAGTCCGGTTTGCAATGGTAAAATGTACAAAGGACAACCGGTATGAAATGGAGTGTGAACAAATGATCCGAATCCGGGAGCTTTATCGTCTCAAGCCGCTTCGCAATCTGCGGCTGATTGCGGGCGAAGCTGGTTTGGAACGCACGGTGACAGCAGCGGTGCTCTTTGAATACGATCCTTCGCGCATGCAGCTTCCGGATTTCTACCGGGGGGATCTCGTTGTGACGACGCTCGCCTATGCGCGCGGGGAGGAACAGCTTGTGGCGCCGTCCCTGCTGGCGCTCATGGATCAGGGTATTGCGGGGCTGTTGGTCAAAACGGCGTACTTTGCGCAACTGCCTCCGGCGGTGATCGCGGCCGCTGACCGGCTCGGGACGCCGGTTTTTCTCTTTGACGAGACGTACATCGAGGAAGTCATCCTCGAGCTCACGGATTTGATCCGCGGCAGGCGCCGGTTTATCGGTTTTGAAAAGGAAATTGACGCCCTGCTTGCGCCCGGCGTGGAGCGCACGCAGGTCAAGGAGATCCTCACCCGCATCGATCCCATCGGCGCGCCCGCCTATCAGGTGTATACGCTCATGCCGACGATGCGCCTGCCGGGGCTGGATGACCGGCTGGATGCGCTGTTCACGGCGGATGAGGCGTTGGCCCGCCGAACGATCTGCATGGCGTGGAAGCACATGTTGATTCTGGTCGTGCACATGGATGGCGATGAGGAGCAGGATGCGGCGGCATGGGTCGAATCGCTGCTGGAGCGCGCGCAGGTAGAGCGTGCCGCCCTGTGCGTCGGGGTGAGCGGGCAGTATACGGAACGCAGCGCGTACCCGATTGCCCTGCGGGAAGCGATCTATGCGGCGCGGGCGGCCAAATTGGAGCAACGGCTTTTGATGCGGGCGGAGGAACTGGGGCTGTATGCGTACCTGTTTCCGATGAGCGAAAACCCGTTTGTCTGCGAGCAGTGCCGCCGGAGTATGGCCAAAATCGTTGACTATGACACGCAGAACCGCACCAATCTGTTTCACACGGCGAAGATCTACGTGCAGGAGCACATGGAGATTGCCGCGGCGGCCAAGGCGCTCTATCAGCATCCGAACACGGTGCGTTACCGGCTGGGCAAGATTCAGCGGCTGATGGGTATGGAGGACGACGCGACGTTCGCACCGATGATCAGCCTGATGATCAGCCTGTCCCGAATTCTCGGGGAGGAGGGAAAGGAATGAGTGAACGCATGCAGCCCGGCGACGTCGTTCGCCACTTCAAGGGCAAGCGCTACCGGATTTTGTACCTGGCCAAGGATTCGGAAACGCAGGAGAACGTCGTCGTCTATCGCGCGCTCTATGGCGAAGGAGGCGTATGGGTGCGCCCGAAGGCGATGTTCTTCTCGGAAGTCGATCGCACGAAGTATCCGGACGCCCCGCAGCGCTGGCGCTTTGAGCGCATAGAGGAGGGCGAAGGCGATGCGTGAAAGGTTGACGGCCTTCAAATTGACGCTGCCGGTGCTCTGTGGCTATCTGTTTTTGGGCACGGCATTCGGCGTGCTGATGGCGCAAGCCGGGTATGGCCCGGCGTGGTCGCTGGCCGCCAGCACGTTCGTCTATGCCGGGAGCCTGCAATTTGTAATGGTGCCGTTTCTGGCATCGGGGGTGTCGCTTGTGACCGTGGCGCTCACGGCGCTGATGGTCAATGCGCGGCACCTGTTTTATGGCCTGTCCTACATCGAGCGCTTTGAGCGGATGGGCCTTGCCAAGCCGTACATGATCTTCTCGCTCACGGACGAGACGTATTCCGTCTTTTGCCAGGGCGATCAGAGCGACGGCGTGATGGTGCGCGTCGCGCTCTACGACCATCTGTATTGGATTGCGGGGTCGGTGCTCGGCGGGGTGTTGGCGGAGAACCTGCCGTTTGACCTGACGGGCATCGACTTTTCGATGACCGCGCTGTTCATCGTCATCTGCGTGGAACGGGCGCGCGTTCATAGCGCGCGCGTGGCGATGGCGGTGGGCGGCGTTTGCGCGCTGGCGAGTCTGGCGCTGCTGGGGCCGGATCGCTTTTTGGCGCCGGCACTGGCGGTCACGGCGTTCGTGCTGGTCGTCTCTGACCGGGTCAGAAAGGGGGAGTGAGGATGCATGCGGTTCTTGTCATCGCGCTGTGCGCAGCAGTGACGATCGTCTTGCGCGCGCTTCCGTTCCTCTGCTTTGGTGGCAAGCACGGCATGCCGCGCGCGGTCATGCGCCTGGGCGGCACGCTGCCCCCGGCGATCATGGTGGCGCTGGTGGTCTATTGCCTCAAGAGCGTGCCCTACGGCTCGTTTTCCGACGGCGCGAAACAGCTGATTGCGGCGGCGGCCGTCGTGATTTTGCATCTTCTGAAGCGCAACACGCTGCTGAGCATCGGCGGAGGCACGGCGCTGTATATGCTGCTGCTGCGCCTGTGAACCAGACAAAAGGAGAAAATGACATGAATATCATAGCCCGCGCGGCGGTGTATATCTACGACGGAAGCCCGATTGCCCCGATTTTTCCGGTGAAAGCCGCCAAGCCCGCGGACGAGGCGGGCGAGTATCTCTCCGCGATTGCGGAGAAGCTCCTGGGATCGGACACCAGCCGCACGACCTACGTGGCGCCGGAGAGCGCGCAGGAGGAGATGCTGCGCCGCTTTACGGTGATGTCCTTTCAGGAAGCGGCGGATGCGCTGGTGCGCGCCATGGACGAGACGATGCAGGCGCTTGAAATCGCGCGCGAGGGATTTGACCTGGTGATCTTCACCTTTGACCGGGACAACGATCCGCACCTGTGCGTGGCGCAGTTGCCCTACCGGCGCGCGGCGGTGCATCAGGTGGAAACCGGGGAGGCGGGACTGACCACGCAGCTGCTCATGCACGGGGCGGTGTTGCCGCTTGCGGGCAGCAAGGCGTATGCGGGGTTTGTGGTCAACCTTTCCACGGGCGACATCCGCCTGCGGGACACGGCGGTTTTGACCAACGTGGGCAACCGGCAGCTCTTTTCGGAGGCGCTGTTTGCCATGGCGCCTACGCGTACCACCAAGGAAGCGGTGAAGGTTGTGACCGAGGCCATCGCGCAGGCGGCGCCGGAGATGCCCGAGCAGACGCTTCGCCCGGCGGTCAAGCGCGCGATGGAGGCGTCCATCGAGGAAAAGGGCGTCATCGACGTGCAGACGGTCGCCGAGGAGGTCTTTCGCTCGGACCCGGAGCGCGAGGCGATGATCGAGCAGGTCGCCCGCCAGCTTCAGGAGGAGAACATGGAGCCGGTCATTCCCGTGGAGAACAAGCGCGTCGTCGCGCAGCTGCAAAAGGTGAAGATTCGCACGGACAACGGCATTTCCATCTCCCTGCCGCGCAATCTCGCGGACGACGAGAGCAGTTTTGCCGTCATCAACAACGCGGACGGCTCCATTTCCATTGTCATCAACCACGTGCAGGAACTGCGCACGGAATGAAAGGGGTTTTCGAACATGAACTGGGAACGTTATACGCAATTCATCGAGGAAGAGACGCTCGCCCTGCTGGCGATCGACAGCCCGAGCGGCATGACGCAGCGCGCGGCGGAGCATGTGATGGCGCGCTTTGAGGCGCTGGGTTATGCGCCGCAGCGCACGCGCAAGGACGGCGTGCTCGTTTGCCTGGGCGGGCAGGACATGGACAACGCCATCCTGCTGGAGGCGCACATGGACACGCTGGGCGCAATGGTTGCGCAGGTCAAGGGCGACGGACGCCTTCGCCTGACGCCCATCGGCGGCCTGCGCGCGGAGAACGTGGAGACGGAGAACTGCCGGGTGTACACCCGCGGCGGAACGGTCATCGAGGGCACGGCGCAGCTGATCAACGCCTCGGTGCACGTCAACGAGAAGTACGGCGACACGCAGCGCACGTTTGACACCATCGAGGTCGTGCTCGACGAGAATGTGCACAATGCCGAAGAGGCGCGCAAGCTCGGCGTGAACAACGGCGACTATGTTTGCTTTGAGCCGCGCGCCCGCGTGACCTCAAGCGGCTACATCAAGAGCCGCTTCCTGGATGACAAGCTGAGCGTGGGCATTCTGCTGGGTTACGCCAAGTATCTGCGCGAGGAGGGCGTCACGCCGGCGCGGGGCGTGTATGCGCATGTGACCTCGTTTGAAGAAGTCGGCCACGGCGGAAGCGCGAGCGTGCCGCAGGGCGTGACCGAGGCAATCTCGGTGGACATGGGCTGCGTGGGCGAGGGGCTCGCCTGCGATGAGCGCATGGTGTCCATCTGCGCCAAGGACAGCGGCGGTCCGTACCATCTGGCCGTGGTGCGCGGGCTCATCGACGCGGCGGAACGCATGGGCGCGCCGTACGCGGTGGACGTCTATCCGCGTTACGGCAGCGACGTGGAGGCGACGCTGCGCGCGGGGTACGACATCCGGCACGGGTTGATCGGTTCCGGCGTCTATGCCTCCCACGGCTATGAGCGCAGCCACCGCGATGGCGTGCTGGCCACGCTCAAGGTGCTCGTGGGCTACGTCGGCTAATTGAGCAGCAGAAAGCCCAGGTTCAGGTATCCGGCGAACGTCGTCCAGAGCAGATAGGGATAGAGCAGGTTGGCGGCCGTGCGCGAAACGGGCAGATAGCGGCGCAGGGTGACGAGAATCAGCACCCAGAGCGCGAGCAAGTCGACCAGCGCCAGCCCATAGAGCTGGAAGCGGAAGAAGAGCACGGGCCACAGGAAGTTGAACACCAGCGACACGCCATAGGGCAGGAGCGCGGCGCGAATCTGCTCCTGCGGGGCGGACGACGTATAGACGAGATAGGACGCCAGGCCCATCAGCAGATACAGGATCGTCCAGACGACGGGAAAGAGCCAGCTGGGAGGGGAGAGCGGCGGCTGGTTGAGCGAGGAGAATAAGGCGACGTCGTCGCGGATGAGGAAGGCGGCGAGCCCACCGACGGCCAGTGGAATGGCCAGGGCGACGATCAGCGGCTTGGGACGAATTTTGTTCATGGAATCACCTCTCGCATCAGGATATGGAGCGAGAAGGGGAGATATGCGAGCGTCGCGCCGCTTCGCGTTGAAACCGAAGGAGTTTGGCCGCCAAAGGGGCGCAAAAGCCCGTTGCTCTCTGCCCGCAGAACAATGTCCGGCAATCAGAAGGATAAAACAAAAAAGCAGTCCTGCGCTATTGGCGCAGGACTGCTGCATATGTGAGACGTTACTGCAAATCGTAAACCCAGCTGTCGCCTTCTTTTCGGTAGAAGAATTCGCTGAGGCCGTCTTCCACAAAGACCCGGATCATGGCGCCCATATCCGGGGCCAAGTGGAGGCTTTGCAAATGGTCCATGTCCTCCCACCAGACGTTGCCTTCCGGGGAGGATCTTAACTCGCCTTCAAACCGCGCGGCTTTGTACAGGAGGACCACATGCCGCCTGTTGTCTTCGTACCAGTCTTTGATTCCGCAGATTTGAGGGGAAGCGATGTTAAGGCCCGTCTCTTCCTCGACTTCGCGAATCACGGAATCCGTAAAGGACTCCCCTTGTTCCACATGACCGCCGGGAAAGGTAATCCCCGGCCAATCCGGATTTTGCCGGTCGATGACCAGAACCTTCTGGCCGCTGCGAATCATGCACATATTCGTAAAAATAACGCTTTCGACCATGGTTGCCCTCCGTGCTTTTGTGCCCTGCCTGTCCCGTTTTGGTTTTAGCCCATGTCCTTGGCCGCGGCAACCAGGTAGCTGTAAATTTGCAGCTTGTACGTCTCGTAAAGCCCCAGGTCGATGTACAGCTGCTTGTAGTATTTGAACAGCTCCGCCTTGGTTTTGACCACGCAGGCCGGCGTGACCTTGGAGGAGAGGGAGTTTTTCTTGCGGGTGTAGTAGTACACCGGCGTGCGCAGCGTGCAAAAGCGCTCCGCATAGCGGATGTACTCGAGGTTAAAGAGCATGTCCTCCGACCAGGAAATCTCCTCGTTACAGCGGATGCCGTGCTCCATGATGATATCGCGCCGGTAGAGCTTGTTCCACATGACGCCGTAGTAAAAGCTGGCCGGTTCTTCCATCAGATAGCGGGCAAACTGATCCTTGTCCATCACCGTGTCCGGCGGCAAAAAGCCATAGACCTTCGTGCGTTCGCCTTTGACCACGGAGCAGTAGTGGCAGATGAGCAGGTCGCTTTGGCTCTCCTCGATGGTTTCGACCATCAGCTGCGTGGCGTGCGAATCGAGAAAATCATCCGAGTCCACGAACTGCAAATACTTGCCCCTCGCGCGCTCGATGGCCATGTTGCGCGTGCCGGAGACGCCGGAGTTTTCCTTGTCGATGATCACCACGCGCTTGTCCAGCCGCGCATACATCCGGCAGATTTCAAGGCTTGAGTCGCTGGAACCGTCGTTGACCAGCAGAATCTCCAGGTTCTGGTACTTCTGGCGCTTGATGCTCTCCAGGCAGGTGACCAAATCCAGCGCGGAGTTGTAAATGGGCACGATAATGGATACCAACGGATTGTCCATGCGCGCACGTCCTTTCTTGGAATGAGCCGCAACAAAACCGGCAAGCTGCCGGTTGTAGCCTGCCAATCTCTGCCCGGGAGCGAGATCCGGCAAGGGGATTTGCAGAGCAAAGAGCGATTGGCTATATTATAACATGCGAGAGAGATTGAAACAAGTGCATGGCGAAAAACGCAGGAAATGCGGTTCGAAAATGCATTTTCGTTTGACAAAAGCCCTGTAAGAGAGTATCATATACACCAAACAGGCGAATCAATGCGCGAAAGGGAAAGAAGACCATGGAAAACATCGCCTATTACAACGGACGGATTGCCCCCATCGAAGAGATGATGATCCCGATGAACGAGCGCAGCAGCTATTTCGGGGACGGCGTGTACGACGCCATGTTCACCGTGGAGCGCGTGCCGCTACAGCTTGAGGATCACCTGCGCCGCTTTTACCGCTCAGCCGCCCGCATCGACATCGAAATCCCCATGCCCTTTGAGGAATTGCGGGCCATGGTGCTCGACTTTTGCAACCGGGTGGACAGCCCGGACCAGATGGTCTACGTGCAGGCGACGCGCGGGGTGGGCATGCGCGGGCACGCATACCGCTTTGCCGGCGGCAAGCCGAGCCTGTGGGTCTTTGTCAAGCCGGATGCGCTCGACCCGATGGATCGAGAATACAGCTGCATTACGCTGGAAGACACGCGCTATTTCTACTGCGACATCAAGACCATCAACCTGTTGCCCAGCGTGCTTTATACCCAAAAGGCCGAGGAAGCGGGCTGTGACGAGGCGATTTTGCACCGCGGGGAGCGCGTTACCGAATGCGCACACTCCAATGTGCATATCCTACAGGACGGCGTGCTGCGTACGGCGCCGTGCGACAACCTGATTTTGCCCGGCATCACGCGCGCGCACCGCATTGCGCAGTGCCGTCAGATGGGGATTGAGGTGGTCGAGGAGCCCTTTACCGTCAGCGAGATGATGGCGGCGGACGAGGTTTTCTTCACCAGCGCAAGCGCGCTGTGCTGCCGGATCACGCGCATCGATGGGCAGCGCGTGGGCGGGCGCGCACCGGAATTGATCAAGCGGATTCAGGACGCTGCATGGGCGGAGGCTATGGCCGAAGTCCGGGCGATTCGAGGATAAGAAAGGCGGAATTCACATGCAGAATATCGCGTACTACAACGGCAAGGTTGGCCCTATTGAAGAGATGGTCGTCCCGATGAACGACCGCGCCTGCTACTTTGGCGATGGCGTGTACGACGCCACGTGCGTGGTCAATCACGTGCCGATGGCCTTTGACGACCATATCGACCGCATTTACCGCAGCGCCAAGCTCATCGACATCGACATCCCGATGGAAAAGGCGGAGATGAAAAAGCTCCTGCAGGGGCTTTGCGACCAGGTGGAGGGCGACGTGCTGTTCCTGTACTGGCAGGTGACGCGCGGCGTGGGCATGCGCAACCATCCTTACAGCGGCGCGGGCGACAAGCCGAGCCTCTGGGCGTTTGTGCGCCCGAGCAAGATGCGCGATCCCTTCGGCGTATACAAGTGCATCACCGTGGAAGACAAGCGCTTCTTCTACTGCAACATCAAGACGATCAACCTGCTTCCGGCCGTCATGGCGAACCAGAAGGCGACGGCGGCGGGTTGCGACGAGGCGATCTTCCATCGCGGCGACCGCGTGACGGAGTGTTCCCATTCCAATGTGCACATCCTCAAGGACGGCGTGCTCAAGACCGCGCCGTGCGACGAGCTGATTTTGCCGGGCATCACCCGCAAGCACATCCTGGCCATCTGCCGCGCGAAGGGCATCCCGGTGGTGGAGGAGCCGTTCACGCTGCAGGAGATGATGGAGGCCGACGAGGTGTTCTTCTCCAGCTCCAGCGCGCTGACCTGCCGGATCGGGGAAATCGACGGCAAGCCCGTGGGCCTCAAGGATGAAAAGACGTTCGCCCTCATCCGCGACGGCTATCAGGAGGAAATGAAAAAAGAGTGCGGCCTGGCGTAAAATCGCAGGATTTGCGCTGCAGGCGGCGGACGCAAGTCCGCCGCTTCTTTTGTAGCAAAACAAGGAGGGCACGATGGATTATACCCCTGCGTCCGACCGCTACGAGCGGATGAGCTACCGGCGCTGCGGCCGAAGCGGCCTGCTTTTGCCCGCGTTTTCGCTTGGACTGTGGCACAACTTCGGCGCAATCACGCCGCTGGACGTGCAGCGAAGCATTCTTTGCACGGCGTTTGACCACGGCATCACGCATTTTGACCTCGCCAACAACTATGGCCCGCCCTATGGCGAAGCCGAACGCAGTTTTGGCATTCATATGCAGCGGGACTTGCGCCCGCATCGCGACGAGATGATCATTTCAACCAAGGCGGGGTACGACATGTGGCCCGGGCCCTATGGCAACTGGGGCAGCCGCAAGTATCTGATGGCGAGCATTGACCAGAGCCTCAAGCGGATGCATCTTGACTACGTGGACATCTTCTATCACCATCGGCCCGACCCGGATACGCCACTGGAGGAGACGATGGGCGCGCTCGACCAGATTGTGCGCAGCGGCAAGGCGCTCTACGTGGGCATTTCCAACTACAACGCGGAACAGACGCGCAAGGCCGTTGAGATCCTGCGCGGGCTGGGTACGCCTCTGCTGATCCATCAGCCACGCTATAACATGCTTGACCGGCGGTTTGAAGAGGGATTGGCGGACGAACTGCGCGCGTGCGGCGTCGGCGCCATTGCCTTTTCGCCGCTGGCGGGAGGCAGGCTGACCGGCAAGTACCAGCACGGCATTCCCGCGGACAGCCGCGCGGGCCATGATCCGCGATACCTCAAACCGGAGATGATCGACGCCCGCCTCTGCGCGCAGACAGCGGCATTGTCCGGCATTGCGGCGGCGCGCGGACAGACGCTTGCGCAACTCGCGCTTCAATGGGTGCTGCGGCAGGACGTGGTGACGTCGGTGCTTATTGGGGCGAGCCGCCCGGAGCAGGTGACCCAAAACATCGCCGCGCTGGATTTTCCGGCGCTCACAGGCGAGGAATTGACACAGATTGACAAGGCGCTAAAAGCGGGCGCGTGACACGACGACAGGAGGGATTTCCTTGATCAATGCACTGTACCGGAACATGCTCAGCGGCAAATCGGTCATCCGAGAGCTGAGCGAATACGCCCAAAACCTCGGCGCGCAGATCGGTGAAGAGAATATATTCGACTTCAGCCTCGGTAACCCGTCGGTGCCCGTGCCCCAGGCGTTCAACGACCGGGTGGTGGAACTGCTGCGCACGGAAAGCTCCATTGCCGTACACGGTTACAGCCCGAGCCTGGGCATTCCTTCTGTGCGCGAGAAGATCGCGGCTTCGCTTGCGCGCCGCTTTGGCCTGCCCTACACGAAGGACGACGTCTTCATGACCAGCGGCGCTGCCGGCGCGTTGGCGCATGCCTTCCGGCTCGTTGCGGGCCCGGGGGATGTGATCCTGACCTTTGCGCCGTTTTTCCCGGAGTACCATCCGTATGTGGATCTGTCAACTGGCGCAAAGCTTCGCGTTGTGCCGGCGCGAACGGAGGATTTCCAGATCAACTTTGACGCGTTTGAACAGATGCTGACCGCTGACGTGCAGGCCGTGCTCATCAATACGCCCAACAATCCATCCGGCGTCGTCTACAGCGAAGAGACACTGCGGCAGCTGGCGGACATGCTGCTGCAAAAGGAGAAGGAGTTTGGCCACGAGATCTGGCTCATTTCCGACGAGCCCTATCGCGAGATCGTCTTTGACGGCCGTCAGGCGCCTTATGTTTCCGCCTTTTATCCGCGGACGATCTCCTGTTATTCCTATTCAAAGTCGCTCTCGTTGCCGGGCGAGCGCATCGGTTATGTCGCGGTCAACCCGCAAAGCGGCGTTTCTTCGCTGCTTGTGAACATGTGCGGCCAGATTTCCCGCGGAATCGGCCATAACTGCCCCTCTTCGGTGATTCAGCTGGCTGTGGCCGATGTCTGCGACATGACGGCTGATCTGTCCATCTACGAGACGAACATGAACCTGCTCTATGACGGCCTGACCCGTCTCGGTTTCGACATCGTGCGCCCCGGCGGCACGTTCTACATGTTCCCCAAGGCGCTGGAGGCCGACGCGAACGCCTTCAGCCGAAAGGCGCTCCAGTATGGATTGGTGCTGGTGCCCGGCGATACGTTCGGCGTACCGGGCTATTTCCGCATCGCGTACTGTACAGATACGAAAAAGGTTGTCCGCTCGCTGGATGCTTTTGAACGCTTTGTCAAAGCCGAATACTGAGTTCACACATTGCGCATCGCTTCATCCGCACTGAAACGATGCGTTTTTTTGCGAAATTTCGCAGATTTCACAAACATAACCCTTGAATTTTGAAATGTTATATTCTATAATGGACATGAAAGTGTTTAAACCCGATGTGTGATTGGCGTGCGGGGGGATGCAGATGAGGAGGCGTTGAACATGCCCTTTTCCGATGAGAACAGGCACCTCAATTTGAGCCTGAACGAGATCGACCGGCTTTGTCCCGTGGCCAAAGCGCTATCCTCTCCGGTGCGGGTGCGCATGATTGCGCTGCTGAGTGCGCGCGCCATGAACGTCAACGAGCTGGCCGTAGCGCTCGATTTGCCCGTCTCTACGGCTGCGCTGAACGTGCGCCAGCTGGAGGAAGCGGGGCTGATTCGCACGGAGATTCAGCCGGGGATTCGCGGGGCGATGAAGCTATGCTCGCGCGCCGTGGATGCGGTGAGCATGCGGCTGATCCCGCAGGCGCGCGACGGACTGAGCGCGCTGATGCTGCAACTGCCCATCGGAAGCTATTCCTGCGCGGAGGGCATCCGGCCGGAGTGCGGCCTGGTGTCTGAACACGCTTGGATTGGGGAGAGCAACGCCCCGCGCACGTTTTACCATCCCGACCGCGCGCACGCGCAGATGCTCTGGTTTTCCTCCGGATTTCTGGAATACCGCTTTTCGCTGGGCGAGGTCGATCCCGGGCAGGTGGAATGGCTTGAATTCTCGATGGAAATCTCCTCCAATGCGCCGCTCTACCGGGAGGACTGGAAGAGCGATATCAGCGTGCAGGTCAACGGTTGCACGCTGGGCACCTGGGTGAGCCCGGGGGATTATGGCGGCCGCCGCGGCCGGCTCAATCCGTCCTGGTGGAGCAAGACAGCCTCGCAGTACGGCCTGCTCAAGACCTGGCGGGTTGACGGAGAGGGCTCGACGCTGGACGGCGAGGCGATTTCCGGCACGCGGCTGGCGGATTTGCGTCTCTCCTGCGGCGACTATATCTCCCTTCGGGTCGGGGTTGATGCGCATGCGGAGCACGTCGGGGGCATGAACCTCTTCGGAGAAAAATTTGGAGATTACGCGCAGGGCATTGTCATGCGCGTGGGATACGGCGCGGCGCAGACGGCGGTAATGGCCTCTGACTGAGGCGCAGTCTGCGGGGAAACAAAAAGCGACGGCCCTTTTGGACCGCCGCACGGATGAATTTAGAATGAGAATTCGACGATTTCGCCGTTTTCGGGATGCGATGCGCCGGTGACGGCCTCAATCATCATACCGTGGCCGGCGACAATCACCGAATCGAGCGTTCGATATGCGCCAAGTACATTCAGCACGCGCATGCGCATCTGTTCGGCGCTTTCCCAGAGGCAGTCTTGCCCTTGAGGATGGCATCCGTGATGCTGCCGGTAGGCCTGATAGCGAGCTTCGGCCACGCTGTCGGGCTCGTAGATGTATTGCCGGTTTGCGAGCCACTCGTGCCGTTGCGTCTCAACGACGAGCGGCGCATCCAGCGCACGCGAGAGTATGGCGGCGGTCTGAACCGCGCGCGTGTAAGGCGAGGCGAGAATCAACTTGGCTCCCTGCAACCGCGGATCGCGTGCCGTTTTCTCGATTTGGCAAATGCCCAGAGGCGAAAGCGGCGCAAGCTGCGTGCCAAATCCCTGGTAAATCAGCGAGTTGCGCAGGGAATAATCCGTCTGGCCGTGGCGAACAAAGTAGAACATGCGTCCTCCTTGCCATAAGGTGGGTTATGTCGGCGGCGGGGATTATTCCAGCTCGTCGCTGGCCAGGCACCCCACGGAGTTGTCCTCCAAAAGCACGAAGTAGAAATCGCCCGAGACGCCGATGACCCGGACGGATTCGCCTACGGTCAGCATCGCGACGGCGTCGTAGGAATCGGACGGCTTGTCGCGCAGGACGACGGACTGCGTGCCGTACGGGGAGGAAACCTGCGTGGTGTACGTGGCATCCAGCACGCTGTCGGCGGCGCTGCCGGTGGCCAGGTAGTCGCTCATCATGTAGCCATCCAGACTGCTTTCTCCGCCGCCGATGCTCACCTGCGACCAGCCTTCGCCCGCATCCGAGACGATTTCCACTTCCGTGCCGCTATAAAACATGCCCAGCGAGCTGCTGTCGCGGCTGGGCTCCTTGCGCATATTGAGACAGCTGCTCGGATCGCTGCCATTGTTAACTACCGCGCTCTGCGCCAGCGCGCAGGTTGGCAGCAACATCAGCAAAAGCAACATCATCCATCCGTGTCGTAACATCAAGCATTCCCCCTCGGCTTGCCCCGAACGCTGGAATCGGTTTCCAGCTCTATATACAAAACGAAGAACGGGGCGCAGTTCTTCCCTGCGTGCGGCAAAAAACCGTGGATTATTTGATCCCCTGGAAAAAAGAACTGCTTCTATTGTACCACGAAACGCGGCGAAAAGGAAAGGCACATGGTCTCTGATTTTGCACGAAAAAAGCCGGATAGCCCCATTTCTTTTTACCAAATTGCGAAAGGAATCCCGCTTTTTGGTTTACGGAGCAGGCAAATTGTATTATACTAAAGGTTGTTCTATCTCACAAAAGAAGCGTGAAAGCATAGCATGACGCCAAGGAGGATGTGGCATGAGGCTCTTTCTGACCGGTGAACCCTGTACGCAGCAGAGGCATTGCTATTTTGTGCGAGGGCGCGGCGCATCCTTTATTGTGGATTGCGGGTATCAGCGCTGCTATGGCCGGGATGCGCTTCCGCATATCACCCCGGAGCAGATTCACGAGAGTCAGTATCTCTTTTTGACGCATTCCCATGAAAACCAGTCGGGCGCGTTGCCATACCTGCTGGATAAGGGATTTTCGGGCCGCGTGGTGATGACCACGGAGACGGCGCGTCAACTGCCCTTTGCGGTGGACGACACGATTGTGCTGGAGGGGCTGAGCATCCCGTATGCCGAGGTCGAACTGCCCGGCGGGCTGGGCGTGACCTGGGGGCGCAGCGGCCATTGCAGCGGCAGCGCCTGGTTCCGCCTGCGGGAGGACGGCAGATCCATCCTCTTTTCCGGGGACTAT
>CALVTV010000074.1 GCA_944363005.1 uncultured Clostridia bacterium
TACTATCAGGAGCCGTTCCGCGCGCTGTTGCCCCACGGCATCTCCCAGGTGCCCTACAACGACATCGACGCGCTGCGCGCCGCCATCGACGATCAGACGGCGGCCGTCATGCTCGAGCCGATGCAGGGCGAGGGCGGCGTCACGCCTGCCGATCCGGCCTACCTGAAGGCAGTTCGCGCGCTTTGCGACGAGAAGGGCATCCTGCTCATCCTCGACGAAGTGCAGACAGGCGTCTGCCGCACCGGCTCCTTCTACTGCTACGAGCAGTACGGCGTCACGCCGGACATCATGACCAGCGCCAAGGGCTTGGGCTGTGGCTTCCCCATCGGCGCGATTCTCACCAGCGAGCGCGTCGCCTCGAAGATCGCCATCGGCGACCACGGCTCCACGTTCGGCGGCAACACGCTGGCCTGCGCCGTCTCCCTGGCCGCTGTCAGCTTCATGCTCGAGCACGACTTCTCCGCCGTCGCCCGCGAAAAGGGCGCGTACCTGATGCAGGCGCTGCGCACGATTCAGAGCGAAAAGGTCCTCGAAGTGCGGGGCATGGGCATGCTCGTCGGCCTCGCGCTCAAGGAGGATTGCTCCGCGCGCGACCTCTCCCGCGCCCTGTTGGCCCGCGGCTTCGTGGCGGGCACGGCCTCCGGCAACGTGCTGCGCTTGGCCCCGCCGCTGGTGATCTCCTGCGAGGAGATGGACGCCTTTGTCGCGGCGCTGCGCGAAGCGCTCGCCTGACTTTCAAGCTGCTGCGCTCCGGCGCGGCGGCTTTTTTTGTAGCGCACCGCCTCCGTTTATGGTACAATGGAAGCATCAAACCAAAGGACGGAAACATGCGATGAAACACGTGATTCTCTTTTCCCTGCTGCTCGCGGCGTTGGCCGTGCTCAGCGGATGCAACAACATCGAGCAGGCGCTGGGCAAGCTGGGCGACGACCTGGAGGCCACCTACGTTCAGGAGGCTGAACCCGGCAGCGGCGCGGGCATCGACTGGAGCTTTGTGCCCGTTGTGCGCAAGCTGGCGGTGACGACCTTCACCGAGGGCGTCCCCGACGCGCAGGTGATCGACACCTCCGTCGCCTCCAAAAACGGCAGCAACGACCGGGTTATCGTCACGATCACCTACCAGCGCGGCGAACAGACCGGCACCTATGGCTTCGACTACTCGCTCACCGAGGACGGGACGTACGAGCTGACGCGCTATGGCGACGGCGTGGATGCCAACGACCTGTAAGGCGAAACGGTCCAAGCGATTTCCTCAAAATTCCTTTGCAAGTCCGCGTGACAAGCCCATGCGGATTACAAAAAAGACCTCCGCAAGTGCGGAGGCCTTTCTTATTGAATTGAATTCCCCAAATCGGGCTCGGTTGCGCCGCGTTTGCGCACCGCTTATTCAAGTCCAGCCATCTGCTTGATGGCCTTGATGGCAAAGGTCATGGTGCGGCCCATGGCAATGCCCGGCATGAGGCACGGATAGTTGTTGACGAAGAAGCCGCCGGAGCAGTCGCCGCAGACGTACAGGCCGCCAATCACATCGCCGGCCTCGTCAACCACCTGCGCGCGTTCGTCGCAGAGGATGCCCTGTTCGGTGGTCAGCAGGCAGGCGCCCAGCCAGAAGCCGTAGAACGGCGCCGTCTTCAGCGCGCTCAGGCGATAGGCCGGCTTGCCAAAATCCTCGTCATCCTGCTTGTCGTAAAGCTCGTTGTAGCGCGCGCAGGTCGCCAGGAAGTTCTCCTTGGCCTCGCCCGCAAAGCCGAGCATATCCGCCAGCTCCTCGAGCGTGTCGGCCTTGAAGGCCATGCCCTTGGCAATCTTGTCTTCAAACATATCCAGCTGACCCTGCGGATTGCTGCGGGTCTGCGCGGAGCAGCCCAGCGTGTGGAAGCGCTGCACGTCCTCGGGCATGTTCGCATCAAAGATGGACGCATACACGTGGCCCGGCTGGTTGTACGCCGCGTAGGACATCATATCGTACGTGCCGGACTCGTTGGTGAAGCGCAGGCCGTTGCGGTTGACCTTGAGGAACGGCTGGGTGCCCAGGTTGAACTGGCCTTCCGTCGCGGGGAACACCTTGTCGCCGGTGGAGGTGGTCACGTAGCCCGCATCCACACCCGGGGCAACGATGCCGCGGTCAAAGAGCATCGGCGCGGCTTCGGCCTGCATCGCGGCGCCGATCCACTTGGCAGCCTTGATGCCGTCGCCGGTGGTCGTCGGCCAGGCGACGTTGGAGGTCGTGACCGCGGTGCCCAGCGGATCGAGCTGCTCCATCATCTGCGGGTTGAAGGAATATCCACCGGTGGCCAGCAGCACGCCCTTGGCCGCCGCATAGCGCACATACTGCTCGGTATCCGTCTTTTTGGCGATGACGCCGGTCACGCGGCCGGTTTCATCCTGCTCGAGCTTGACCAGCTCGGTCTGGAAGTCGATCTGCACGCCCGCGTCGTTCACGATCTTCTGGAACATCTCCTGACGGTCCATGCTGCCGCCCCAGTAATGCTCGCAGACCGGGAAGAAGAAGCCCTGCGCCTCCGGCCAGACGGCTTCCTGCCCCGCCGTGACGGTCACGGTCGCCTGCGGGTCATACTCCGCATAGCAATCCTTGATGAACTTGTGCATCGCCGCGGATTCATTGATCCAGGTGTTGAACGCACGCAGGTTGCACTTGCCGGACGCATAGCGCTTGAGCTCGTTGCGCAGCGCCGCGCGATCAACCGGCGGCTCGCCCAGCGCAGCAGCGTCCTCGGAATCGATCGCGCCATACCAGCCGCGGCGGCGGGCCGTCGTTGTGCCCTTTTCGATCACGCGGAAGTTCAGGCCCTGCTTGGCCGCATAGGCCGCGGCGCACATGCCGCCATTGCCCGCACCGACGATGAGAATATCTGTAGAAATGGTTTCCGCAATCTGATCTTCGGCAATCTCGGGTGCCGTCCCCAGCCAATCCGCGGGGGCGCTGCTGTCCTGCGCCGTCTCGATCACTTCGACCGGGATCTCGCCCTTTGCCTGCGCAATACACTTGGCAGCCGCCTTCATCACGGCATTGGAGGTCACAGTGGACCCGGTGACGGCATCGATTTCAGCGCTCTGCGCCTGCATCAGGCGCGTCTTGAGCTCCTCCGCCGCGTCCAGGCCATAGCCAGGCGTTTCGCCGGAGACATCCAGCACCACGTCGGTGATGGCATCCGCGCTGAAGGTCATCGTCACCATGACGGTATTGATGCCCTTCTCTGTGGCGGAATACGTGCCGGGCGTATAGATTCCCGCTTCCGCGAGCGCCGGGCCAAGGCCCATGGAGCCCGCTGCCACAGCCCCGGCTACACCGGCCATTCCCTTGAGAAAACTGCGGCGGGAAAGTTCACTAGACATAACAATTCCTCCTTGTCATATAAGACGTACAATATTAAACACATATTGCAGTTTATTATAACATCTCCTTTGATACGGGTCAATACCATTGGCCGCATTGATGCTGCCTACATTTTTTCCAGCAAGCCATGGATCCCGGCCAGCGTGCAACGGAATTGGCAAACCTATGCCGGTTGGGCTCTTGCTGATTGAATCTCAAATTGCTTTGCAATGATCCACGCAGATTGGATTGGTAAAGTATCATCGTCTCAGCCGCAGGCAAACAGTTTACACACAAAAACCACCCGCTCTTTCAAAAGCGGGTGGTTTTGACAAACCGTATCCGATCAGTTGAGCAGCTTCAGCATAGCCTCCATCACGCTGGCATTTTGCGAGAGGGAGAGGACCAAAACCGCCACCTTGCCGGCAACTTCGTCCTGAATCTTCTGCAACTGTTCCGGCGTAACATTGCTCAGGTCGATCGCCTCGCCCCCGGCAAAGGGGATTTCCTCATACTCTCCGCTGACAACGCTCACGTCCGCCGTCAGCTCAAGGAGATTGGCAGCGTTCAATCCGGCATTGGCCGCAATGGAGAATCCATCGTCCTGCGCGGTCGTTTCGCCGGAGACGGTCGCCTGCAACAGGTTCTGGCTTTCGCCGTCCGCGCGCGCCTGCAGCGCCGCCTGACCTTCAAAGGCTTCCGTCTGATTGCCGGTTTCCGTCGTGCCCGTCGTAAACGTCAGATCGGAGAGCACGCCCACGCCCCGGGAAGCGCCGCTGTCCTGATTGACGACATCCAGCTGCCCGTTGAAGTGGTTGGCGTTCACGCCATCGACGTCCTCACCAAATTGAATGGAGAGGTCGCCCACCAGGCGGTTGTTGTTGTAAATCTGCAACTCGCCATGGCTGGTGTGCAGGCGCTGCCAGTTCTCGTCCGTCTTGATGGAATAGGTGAAGTCGCCCTCAAACGGCCAGCTCTCGGTGATCAGCGGCACCTCTGCGTCAAAGCCGACCATTCCGCCGTAATCGTCGTAGCTGACGATCATGGACATCGTCTCGTGCGTGTTCTCATGCCAGATTTTGTCCACGCTCTTCCAGAGCTTCTTGAAGAAATAGGAAATATCATCGAGCGTGCACAGCGCGCCGTCGTCCGGAATCGAACCGGAAGGCTGCACCCAATCCAGCGCGGGATCGATCGTCTCCTCGGTGAGCAGGCTATCCACGACCTGGCGCACCTGATAGCGCGTCACGCCATTTTGCGCAAGCACGTCCGCAATCGCCTGCTGCAAGAGGCCCTGATCGTCGCGCAGCGTCGTAACGATATTCCAGAGCAGCTTGGTGAAATCCTGCGTGCGAATGGTGCCGATCATGCGCTGGGCGACGGCGTCGCGCGTGTCCGTCGCCTCGATGTACGTATCATCGAAGACGTAAAGCTCCTCGGTGTCCATCTGCGTGGCGGAAACCCAGCCCAGCAGGTGGCTGAACACCATCACGATCGAGTCGGTCAGCGTGATGCTCAGCCGCTCATCGGCCGGCAGTTCCTCAAAGGGCACGGATTCATCGCGCTCGACGTAGAAATCGCCATAGAGCAGGCTCATCAGATCGAAGCTACCGGTTCTGAACGTGCCCGCGGGCGCAGCCAGCACGAGCGATCCGGTGAGGTTGGTCATCACCTGCGCGGAACCATCCTCGTAGATGAGCGCCGTGCCCGAAAGCAGGGACACATCGCCCAGCTTCAAATCGCCGCTGATGCGCGCGGTGCCGAAATCATCGTAAAACGTCATCTCCAGCGTGCACTGGTCAATGATGCTGGAGAGCGCCGCAAGCTTTTCCTCACTCTGAGCCTCATCCAGGCCCAGCAGCGCGGCCAGCGCCTGCGCATCCTGCGCATTGAGCGCCAGGTCCGCCGTCAGGTTGATCTGCTTGCCGCCAACATAGGCATCGTTCACCGCCGTGGTGGTCACTTCGCCGGACGGGATCGCATAGACGTTTTCTTCCGCCATGGAAGCCACCGGCGTCACCAGCATTGCCGCGCCCAGCAGCAGCGAGAGCATGCGTTGTTTTAACTTCATGGGTATTCCTCCTGATCGCGTTTTCGTGTTCCAGGGGCTCACAGGCCCGCTTCCATCTCTTCCTTCGCCGAATCGCTCAGTCCGTCATACAGCCCCTGCGTAAGCGTCACAATGGCGTTGCGAAGGGCCGTCTGAAGCTGCTGCGCGTCTGCGCTGTCCTGCGTCACCGGCACCGCCGCGGGCTGATCCCCGCCCACGCTTGCCGTCATCTCCGCCGCCAGATCCAGGAATGTGTTCCCGTCCATGACGACGCTCAGCGTCGCCTCCTCGTCAAAGGCGATCGTCTCCATCTGCGCCTCGGTGGTGGTGAGCGTGGTCACGAAGCGCAGCTTGGCGCTCACGTCGTTGAGGCGCTGCATCTGGCGTCCGGGCGTGTTGTCCGTCAGCCCCAGCGTGGCGTTCACGGTGACCTTTTCCTTGAGGTTCTCGCCGTCCGCCGTCCAGGCGTTGCGCAGGTACACCGTCAGGCGGCTGCTGATTTTGCTTCCCGCCAGCCAGCCGGCCACCTTGAAGGAGACGTCCACACTCATCTCGCCTTCCTTGTCCTTGCGCGTGACCTCGCTCTGGCGCAGGGAGCTGTAGGAGAGCTCCAGATAGTTGTCCTCGTCCTGGGTGGCCGTCAGTTCAAATGTGTCCTTTGGGCTGCGGCCCGCCGGTTGGCGCAGAAAACCCTCGATCACCCAGGGCGTTTCGCCTTCGCGCGCAATGCTGCCCTCGATGTCGATGCGCGTCAGGCGCGTGCCGTCGTCGGACATCGTGCGCTCGACCACAAAGGCCTGCGTCACCTGAAAGCCGCCCGGCAGCGCATCGCCCGGGGAAAGCGCCTCGATCTGCTCGCAGACCCAGAGCAGCGGCACGCGCTCGAGCATCGCCGTGCCGGCAAGTGCATCCAGAAGCTGGGTCTGCTTGCCATAGGCCGACAGATCCACCCCAAACGCCTCGTCGTTGACGGTGATCTGCCCCGCTTCGCCTTCCCGGTCCATGCCCAGGGAGAGCAGCGTCTCGCCGTCCCGCTCGATGGCAAACCGGTCGCTCCCCTGCGCGGCGCTTCCCCATCCGTCGTAAACGAACTGCGTACCGCTGAGCATGGATCTGAGCACGGAAAGGTCGCGCGCGTAAAGCATGTCCGTTGCCGTCATGGTTGCCCGCATCTGCACGGGTTCACCCTCGCCGAGCTTTTCGCTCAGGCGCACGAGGCCCGGCGAAAACACCTCGACGCTGGGCAGCGTTTGCGCCGATGCCCCGGAAGCCAGCAGGCACATCGCCAGCCCAAGCGCCGCCATCAGCCGTTTTTTCATGATTGCCTCCTTTGGGGAACGTTTGCCCTGTGTATAAGACGATCCAGCGGGTCGTTTTCTTCCCGCCGCGTCACTCGTCGCGTTCAGCCGGTTCGTCCTGCCAGACGGCGACCTCGGGCAGAACCGCCTCGTCGAGCACAATCTTGCCCCCGGCAACGTCCACCTCGCGCACCACGCGCCGCAGCGCCGGAATCATCATCTCGCCGCGCTCCGTGTCGAACACGTACACGTCGCACACCGCGTTCGGGGTCATCACCTCGCGCAGTGTGCCGATGTGCCGGCCCTGCGTGTCAACCGCCGTCAAGCCCTCGAGGTCACAGATGAAGTTCTCATCCTCCCCGAGTTCAACCGCGTGCGCCCGATCCACATAGACCGCGCGCCCGCGCAATGCCTCAGCCTGGTTGCGGTCCGTCACGCCCTCCAGCTGCAAGAACGCAAAACCGTCGTAGCTGCGCCCGCGCAGCACACGCCGGGGCACGTATTGTCCGTTCTCCAGGAAATACACGGTTTCAAGCCGGGCAAAGCGGCCCATATCGCGGGTCATGGCGCGCAGCTTGACCTCGCCGCGGATGCCCTGGGGCTTGACGATCTCCCCGATCTGCAAATATTCCTGCATGTGTTCACCTTTCTGTCACATTGTGCGCACATACACAGATGCCGCGCATCGCTGCGCGGCACATGTATGGCGTTTGCGGGATTCCCTCACAGGATTTCCACGAAAACGGGCTTCTCGTTGCGGGCGGTCGCCGCTTTGACCACGGAGCGGATGGACTTGGCAATGCGGCCCTGTTTGCCGATCACCTTGCCCATGTCCTCCGGGCCCACGCTCAATTCGATGATCACGGATTCCGCGCCATCGACGGTCTTGACCTGCACCTGCTCGGGATGATCCACGAGCGAGCAGGCGATGTAGCGAACCAGTTCTTCCATGTCGTTCAGCCCTCGACTTTCCGGGCATCAGCCCACAAAGAGACTCAGGCGATGGCGCCGGTCTTCTTGAGCAGCGCGCGAACGGTATCGGTCGGCTGAGCGCCGTTCTTGATCCAGGTCTGCGCCTTCTCAACGTCAATCTTCAGCTCCACCGGGTTGGAAACCGGGTTGTAGTAGCCGATCTCATCGACAAAACGGCCGTCGCGGCTGGCGCGCTCGTCGGCAACCACCACGCGGTAGAACGGCTTCTTCTTCATGCCCATTCTCTTGAGACGAATCTTAACCATAATCGTATCCTCCTTCAATATCGGAAAAAAATCTATATACCTCAATCTAAAAGATTGTTGGCAGCTCGCTTAGCGGCCCATCGGGAAGCGATAGCGTCCCCGTTTGCCGCGGGCCTGGCTCATGACCATCTTCATCTGCTTCTTCGCCTCTTCAAACTGGCGAATCAGCGCATTGACGTCCTGCACGGTCGTTCCGCTGCCCGCGGCAATGCGGCGGCGGCGGCTCGCGTTGAGGATCTCCGGATGACGCCGCTCGCGCGGGGTCATGGAGCGGATAATCGCCTCGGGCTTGCTCATGGCGTTGTCCGGGATGTCGATATCCCCAATGGCGCTCATGCCCGGCAGCATCTTGAGGATGCCCGAGAGCGGGCCCATCTTCTTGATTTGCTGCATCTGGCTGAGGAAGTCCTCCAGCGACAGGTCGGCATTGCGCATCTTGCGCGTCAGGTCGGCGGCTTCCTGCTCGTCAATCTGGATGTTCTCCTGCGCCTTCTCGATGAGCGTCATCACGTCGCCCATGCCCAGAATGCGGGAAGCCATGCGCTCCGGGTGGAAAGGCTCGATGTCGCCGAGCTTTTCGCCCGTGCCGGCAAACTTGATCGGCTTGCCCGTCACCGCGCGCACGGAGAGCGCCGCGCCGCCGCGGGTATCGCCGTCGAGCTTGGTGAGGATGACGCCGGTGATTTCCAGCTTGCTGTTGAATGTCTCCGCGACGTTGACCGCGTCCTGACCGGTCATCGCGTCGATCGTCAAAAGGATTTCCGTGGGCTGCACAGCCGCGCGAACGCGAGCCAGCTCGTCCATGAGCGCCTCGTCGATGTGCAACCGGCCGGCGGTATCCAGAATGACAACATCGTGCTGATGGCTGCGGGCGAATTCGACGGCCTCGCGCGCGGTCTTGACGGGATCCTGCGTGCCGCGCTCAAAGACCGGCACGCCCACCTGGCCGCCTACCACCTGCAACTGCTTGATGGCGGCGGGGCGGTAGATATCGCAGGCGACCAGCAGCGGCCGCCTGCCGTCCTTGCGCAGCCAGCTGCCCAGCTTGGCGGCCATGGTCGTCTTGCCCGCGCCCTGCAAGCCGCAGAGCATGAACACGGTCACCGGCCCGGAGGAATATTGCAACCTCGCGTTGCTGCCGCCCATCAACGCGGTCAGCTCCTCGTTGACCACCTTGATGATCTGCTGCTGCGCGCTCAGGCTCTCGGAAACCTCCAGGCCCACACAGCGCTCCGTGGTCTTCTTGACAAAGGTCTTGGCGACCTTGTAATTGACGTCGGCCTCCAGCAGCGCCATGCGCACCTCGCGCATGACCAGCTTGACGTCTTCCTCCGTCAGCTTGCCCTTGCCGCGCAGCTTGCCAAAAGCCTGCTGCAATCGTTGCGTCAATCCCTCAAAGGCCATCTTATTCCTCCTCCTGTGAAAGCAGCTGCTGCAAACGCGCCCGGGCGCGCCTTGCCTGTTCGCCGGGGGCGTCGCGCAGGATCTCAAGGCATTCGCCCAGCCCCTGCGTCAGCCGCCGGTAGCGCTCAAGCAGCCCCAGCTGCTCCTCGTATGCTTCAAGCTGGCGCGCGCCGCGATGCACAGCATCGTACACACCCTGACGGGAGATGCCCTCCTGCGCGGCGATTTCCGAGAGGGAAAAGTCCTCCTCGCAGTAGAGCGAGAGCAGCTTTCTCTGCCTTTCGGTGAGCAGCGGGCCGTAGAAATCGAACAGCCAGCCCGTCTCAATGCGATCCTCCACGGGGCGCCTCCTCGTAAAGCAAAAACACTTGACAGCCTGATGATTATACCGCAGATAGCGCGCACTGTCAAGGCTTTTTGCTTGACAAATTGCGCTTTTCAAGCGCCGAGAGTTCCTGCTGCGTCCGCGCCATTTCCCGGCGCACGGCCTTAGCGTCAAGCGCCGTCACCGGCACAATGTTCCCCGGTTCGCCCGCACCCGTTCGCCTGTGCATCCAGACGGTATCGTGCCAGCGGCCGAACTTGTAGCCCGTCGCCTCATGCAGGCCGATGCGCGCAAAACCCAGGCTTTCGTGCATGGCGATGCTCCCGGCGTTGGAACCGGTGATCACCGCGTAAAAATTGACGTATCCCTGCATGGCCAGCAGGCGCATGAGCAGTTCATACAGCGGCGCGCCCAGCCCGCGATGGGCATAGCGTTCGCTCAGGTAGATCGACAACTCCGCGTTCCAGCGAAACGCGGCGCGCTCCGCCTGCCTGTGCGCATAGGCATAGCCCGCCAGCTGCCCGCCATCCTCCAGCAAAAGATACGGGAACTCTCGCGCAATCTGCTCGACCCGCGCTTCAAATTCCGGGATAGCGGGCACTTCCGTCTCAAAAGTGATGGCCGTCTGTTCAATATAAGGCCGGTACAGCGCGAGAATCCGCGCCGCATCCTCCTGCGGCCGAACAAAGCGCACGTTCACGCTTGCGCCTCCTCTGCCCGGTTGACCACGACAATGCTCACGCAGACGAGCAACAGCGCCGCGCCGTAGCGCAAAAGCGGAAGATCCGCGCCGCGCTCCACCAGCAAAAGCGAGAGCATCACGCCGAATATGGGCTGAAGAAACGTGAACACCGCGACGCGCGAGACGGGATTGACCTTGAGCAGCACCGCCCAAAGCGAATACGCGACGGCCGAGAGCATCGCCAGATACCCCAGCACCACAAGCGCCAGGCCGCTTTGCGGCACAAGCCGTCCGCCCAGCGCGCCGCCCACGGCGATCATCGTCAGTCCGCCGAGGATGAATTGCCAGCCGCTCAGACAGACCGGCTCCTCATGGGCGCTAAAGTGTTTGATGAGCCCCGAGGAGAGCGCCGACGCGCACATGGAGATCACCAGAAACCCTTCCCCATTCAAGCGAACGGACGGGTCGATGCGCGTGCCGTCCATATTCACCAGCACGATGCCCGCCACGCCGGCCAATCCGCCGATCCACTTGCGCGCGCTCATGCGCTCCCCCCGGAACACATAGCACGCGATGAGGATGCTCACAAAGGCGTTGAGTCCCTGAATGATTGAGCCCTTGACGGACGAGGTGTGCGCCACGCCGATGTAAAAGAACACGTATTGCGCGATCGTCTGCACGAGGGCCAGGCAGGCCACCCGTCCCCAGTTGCCGCGCTTGGGCAACACCAAGCGCCTGTGCTGCGCGCTGGTCATCAGCACGGCCAGCACGCCGGCGAGCGTAAAACGGCAACCCGCAAACAAAATCTGCGTGGCGCTCTCGCCCTCCGGGATGGCAAAGAGCCGGTATCCGAGGTTGATAAACGGGATTGCGCTGCCCCAGAGCAGGCAGCAAAAACCCGCCAACAGCGTGAAGGTGAGCGGTCGGGTCAAGCTATCCTTGTTCATGACGGTTTTCTCCTGTGCGTGCATTTTGTCCCAGTATAACACCTTCCAGCGAAAAAGCAAGCAAACATTTTCTTGCGGCGCAAACTTTGACAAAAAAAAAACAATATGGCGCAGGAATGTTTAGCAATGACGACGAATATATAATGCAGTTCATATTCGCTTCATCGGAAATGGGTTTTCTGCTCGCATGGGCGTATTGTATCCGAAATCGCGTGCTCAGAAAAAAATGGAAAAACGGGAAGAAAACGCCCGTTTCAAACGTATGTTTTATATCTGACGGTTTTGCGCATGGTTTTTTTCCCGCATCTGCGGCTGAATGTATACAGAAAGGAGGCTTGGACGTTTTCCCCCCCGTTTGTTCCCGTCGAGGGAAAGTCAACACCTGCACAATAAGGAGGAAGATGAGAAGATGAAACGCATGATTTCCATTTGTGTCGCGCTTGCGATGCTTTTATTCGCCATCGCGCAGGCGGAGGATGCCGCCTTTGAAGTGGTCTGCGAGCAACTCGCGCAGACCGGCTGGCTGACCGAGGACTACGCCGTCGCCGAGGACGAGCTGGGCGGCAATCCGCGCGCCTACGTTCAGGCCGGGGACGCCTACGCCGAGAAGATCGTCACCAGCGACGGAGCGCTTCTGCAATACGCCTTCCAAGGGGCGCTTCAGACGGCGGAAGATCTGACCGCCTGCATCGCGGCCACCGGCGCGGAGGATGCGCAGGCGATTGCGGAAGCGGTGTTGGCCTCCTACGCGGAGAGCAGCGCCTATCAGGCCGCAAACGGAGCCGAAGCCGGCCGCGTGCCCACGGGCCGGGCCGTGCGCGGTTCGCTGCTCTACGAGCTGCAAAGCGGCTGGCTGACCATTCTCAACACCGACGCGCTGATGGCAAACTGAATACGCAAAACAGGCGGGAGTTTCTCTCCCGCCTGTTTTTCTTTGCGCCCGCCTCGTCCCGGAAATACCCAAAAAACCCCTGCCGTAGCAGGGGTTTTTGCAATTTCAAATCAGGCCGGACTTACTCGGCAGTTTCCGCAGAGATGTCGGTCAGCAGCGTAGCGATGGCGCCGCAGGTGTTCCAAACCGTATCGCTCTCCACATACTCAGATACGGAATGCGGGTTTTCGACGGTCGGGCCCACGGAGATGATCTCCAGCTCGTCGTTCCACTCGGCGAAGTCGGCGCACTCGAGGCCGCCATGCACGGCCGTGATCACGCACGCATCGCCCGTGTAGCGCTCAAAGGCGGAGGCGTACATCTGCGCGATGACGTCGGTTTCCTTCTCTTCCCAGCCGATGCTGATGTTCGCCGGATCATAGGGGTTCTCCGCACTGGAGACGATTTCCACACCGAAGGCATTGGCGATCGCCTGGAACTGCATGTTCGCCAGCATCACCGGCCACTGAGAGCTGCAGCGCATGGCCTGGCGGATCGTGGTGGATTCCTCGCCCGCGACGATGTTCACCGTACCCAGGTTGAAGGAAGTCTCGGTGATGCCCGCATAGCGTTGGCTGATGGTATTCACGCCGTCCTCGACGGAGGCAATCAGGTCAATCACCTTCGCGGAGCAATCCGCGGTCAGCACCGTCTCAGGCATATCCGTCGGTCCATAGGTAAAGTTGTAACCCGCCTCGGTGCGGTCAAACTGCTGGCCAAAGTAACCGATCGTCTCATCCATCAGCGCCTTGAATTCATCTTCGTACTCCGGGGAGAACGTAATCACGGCATTGGCCAGCACAGGGATGGCCGTCATGCCGGTGCCGCCGGTGAAGGACGCCAGCTGCACGTCGATGCCCAGGTACTTGGCATAGGCCAGGCAGTAATCGACCGCCTTGATGGCGTTGGCGCGGTTCTTGTCGATGTCCACGCCGGAATGGCCACCCTTCAGGCCGCTCAGATCGATGCTGTAGGCGACCTTGGCCGCGTCCGCCGCTTCGCTCTCCAGCGGGACGTTGAAGGAATACGACGCAAAGCCGCAAGCCGCGACCGTGCAGGTGGCGTAATCCTCCGAGTCGATGTTGACCATGTACTTGGCGTCCTCAACCCACGCGTGATCCATGTTGCCTACGCCGGAGGGCGAGCCGCCTTCCTCGTTGATGGTGACCAGCACGCGCAGCGGGCCGTGCACGTAGTCCTCGGAAACCGCCAGGAACATCGCCGTGGCAATGCCGATGCCGTCATCGCTGCCCAGGCTGGTATGGCCGTCGGAGCTGACAATGCCCTCCTCGGGCTTGTTGACCACGACGATGGGCGACTGGGTCATGTCCCGTCCGTCATCGGAGACGACAACCATATCCATGTGCGCCTGCAAGACCGTCAGCGGCGCATTTTCATAGCCGGGCGTCGCGGGAACGTCCCAGCGAATGTTTCCAACTTCATCCTGCATGGTGGCAAAGCCGTGTTCTTCGCCCCACGCCTTCAGGTAATCGCTGATCGCGTCGGTGTTGCCGGAACCGCGCGGAATCTGCGCAATCGCCGTGAACTCATCCAGAATGTAGCTGAACATCTGGTCGTTGTCAAGCTCCGCGTTGGCCACAACCGCCAACGAGAGCATCAGCACGCAAAGCACAAGTCCCAACAGTCTTTTCATCTTGGTATCCCTCCGTTTGAATGATTTGCAACAAATCCTTTTCGCTCGAAAAAGGATATCGATAGTTTATTACGCTAAATTAATAAAGTAAAGGGGTCTCTTGGCATTCCTTGAAATTATTTGCAATATGCAACAAAAGATATTGCATATACCGCTCGTCATCATGATTTTATTCTCAATTTTTGCCTGGATTTCGCAATCATCCGTCTTTCTCCAGCGCGTACCCCTGTCCACGATACGTACCGATCCGCATGGCAGAGTGCATGGCCCGCATCTTCTTTCGCAGGGCCGCGATGTGTACCCATACCACGTTGCGCGATACGCCGCTGTCCGTTCCCCAAATCCGCCCGGTGATCTCCTCCGCAGAAATCAACCGGCCGCGCTCACGAATGAGCAGCTCCATGATCTGGTATTCCCGGCTGCTCAAATGCGCCACTTCCGTGCCCACCTGCAAATCAAACGTCTGGACGTTGAGCGACAAGTCCCCCCAAAGCAGGCAATTGGGCGCCCTCTCCGCGCAGCGCCTGGCCAACGCACGGGCGCGGGCCGCGAACTCATCCAGCGCAAACGGCTTCATCAGAAAGTCGTCCGCGCCCGCGTTGAGCGCCGCCACGCCCAGACGCCGGTGGCCCTTCTCCACGAGCAACAGAATCGGCGTCTCAATCCCCGCATCGCGGATGCCGCAGATCACCTGCACCGCATCCACCCAAAGGGAATCCGCGTCCAACACCAGGCAGTCAAATGTGTCCTCCATGCACTTGTCCAGCGCTTTCGCGCCGTCCGTTTCCCGTTCTACCGTGCCGCGCATGCGCGAGAGCGCGCGCTCCATATCCTGCATGGCCTGCTGCTGTTTTCCCGCAATCAAAAAACGCACGGCGCTCACCTCCATCTCACCCGTTTGGCCGTCCTTCAAATGCATTTTCAGTGTAGTTCACCGCTATGCCCAAGCTGTGGCGTGGTTTTGAACGGCATGCAAAGAATGTGTGATGATA
>CALVTV010000075.1 GCA_944363005.1 uncultured Clostridia bacterium
CATGAACCTGGGTATCGCTTTTACCGGCGGTACGCTGATGACCTATAACATGGGCTGCGAGTTCGAGACCGCTGACGTTTCTGCGGCGCTTGCTTCCTGCGGCGTAACCGATGCGCAGATTGCCAAGACCGGCGAAGAGGGCACGCAGGTTCAGATTCGCATCAGCGACAAGGAAAACACGGATGAACTTCGCGCGGCTTTTGAGGCGGCTGTCTCCGAGACGTACCCGAATGTTGAGTACGTCGATATCACGCGCGTGGGCGCTGTTGCGGGCCGTGACCTGATCAACAATGCCATCAAGAGCGTGAGCTTTGCTGCGGTTCTGATGCTGATTTACATCGCCATTCGTTTTGATTTCTATTCTGGTTTGGCGGCCGTGATCGGCCTGGTGCACGATGTGTTGATCATGGTGTCCTTCATGGTGCTGCTGCGCAACTTCATCCGTGTGGATTCCACGTTCATTGCTGCGCTGCTGACCATTGTCGGTTATTCGATCAACAATACCATCATCATCTTTGACCGCATTCGCGAAAACTCTCGCAAGGCCGGTGTCCGCTCCCTGCCGCGCGAGCAGATCGTCAACAAGTCTGTGACCGAATCCCTGCCGCGTACGCTGAACACGACGATCACCACGTTGCTGACCATCGTGACGCTGTACATCCTGGGTGTGGACTCGATCAAGCAGTTTGCGCTTCCGCTGATCATTGGTATGCTTGCGGGCACGTATTCTGCGAACTTGATTAACGGCTATGTCTGGATGACGCTGATGAACTGGCGCGCAGCCAGCAAGCAAAAGGCGAAGGCCAAAGCTTAATCACGCAATTGCACATCGCAAGGGCGGGCAATTTTCCCGCCCTTGCGGTCTATTTTGAAATGGTTGCCGTTTGGCGATGCGCGCGGATTCTGTGCCTATCGCCAAATGGCAGAGGGAAAGGAGGCTGTTATGCTCAGATTTGTTTCCAAACGTCAGGAAGAAACGCTGATTTCACCTGAGCTCTTGCAGCTTCCAATTCCCAAGCGGCTGCTTGAATTGTTGGTGGATCGAGGCTTGGATACGCCTCTAGCCATCGAAGAATACCTTCATCCGGACAAAAGCCGCTTGCACGATCCCATGTGCATGCAGGACATGGAGCGCGCGGTAGAGGTGATTCGCGCGTCCATTGCTGGCGGCGAAGAGATCATCGTCTTTGGAGACTACGACGTGGACGGCGTCACAGCTACGGCGATTCTGCTCACCTATTTGCGCAAACAGGGGGCGAAAGCCGGGTTTTACATTCCGGACCGCCACGGAGAGGGGTACGGCCTCAATAAAGCGGCCATTGAGCAGATCGCAAAGCATGCCAAGTTGCTGATTACGGTGGACTGCGGCATCACGTGTCCGGAGGAAGTCGCTTATGCGCGCTCGCTGGGCATGCGCGTCATTGTGACGGATCATCATCAGCTTGGCCCTGTGTTGCCCCAGTGCGAAGCCGTCCTCAATCCCTTGCTTGGAACGTATCCGTTCCGCAAACTGTGCGGAGCGGGCGTCGCGTTCAAACTTGTTCAGGCTTTGGGGGGCGAGGAAGCGATAGAATCGCTCTGGGAGTTGGCAGCACTGGCGACGATTGCGGATATTGTCCCGCTCATGGGCGAGAATCGAGTGATTGTGGCCAACGGACTGAAGGCGATGGCGGCGACCAAGCGGCCGGGTCTCCTTGCGCTGATGGAATCTTCCGGCGTTGAACCGGCTCGCGTGACCGCTTCGGATATCGCGTTTCGCATGGCGCCGCGGATCAATGCGGGGGGCAGACTGGCTCTGGCGTCGCGCGGCGTTGAGCTTCTGACGACAAGAAAACTGGATATTGCCCGGGAAATTGCGCAAGAACTCGACCAGGATAACACCAAGCGGCGTGAACTGGAGATGGAGATCTTCAACCAGGCCGATCATTTGACGCAGACGGAAATTGATTTTTTGCAGGAGCGGGCCATCGTTGTCTGTGGAGAAGGATGGAATCCGGGCGTCATCGGTTTGGCGGCTTCAAGACTCGTGGAGAAGTACAGATGGCCGACGATTCTCCTGTCCCGGGATGGAGATGTTTGCGTGGGTTCGGCGCGCTCTATTCCGGGCGTCAATATTCACGACGCCATGACAACATGCCGTGATTTGTTCGTGCGTTTCGGTGGCCATGCCCAGGCGGCGGGACTGACAATCGAGCATCGTCATATTGCGGAATTCAAACGCAGGCTGAGCATCGCCATCGCGGAGCAATCCGCACCGGAAGCCTTTATTCCTACCGAGGAATTTGACCTCGAAATGGAACTGGGTGAGATGACAGAAGAACTCATTCAGGCATTCTCGTCCATGCAGCCCACGGGCTTTGGCAATCCGGCTCCGGTGTTCTGCGTGCGCGGTGTGCATACCACCGATATTCGTCAGATTGGCAAGGACGGCGCGCATCTGCGCATGCGGCTTTCCCAGGGCAATGATTTGCGCAATGCGATTGGTTTTCGGATGGGCGATCGGGCCCGCAATATGCCCGAGGTGATTGAGGCCGTACTCGCGCTGTCGATCAACCAGTGGCAGGATAAGCGCAGTGTGCAGTGCGAATTGCGCCAACTGCAAGCCTATATGCCCGCCAAGGCGTTTTTGAGCGAATGCCAGCGCCGTACAGGGGAGATCGAGCGCAATCTCTTTGCCGCGCTTTTGCACAGCGGCAGCGAAACGCAAGCAGAGACCCTGACTTTGGAGGAAGCCAAAGAGCGGCTTGCTCATGAATGGCTTGGCAAATATCAGGGCACGATGCTCTGTGTGCATAGCGTTTCCGCCCTGAAAATGCTCAACATTCATCTGGCACTCATCCATGCGCAACTCGATTATGCTTTCGGAAAGCTCGAAGATATTCGCATGTTCAACACGCTTGTCATGGCGCCGGATTGGGAAGGAATGAACTGCCGCCCGTCCGTGATCCTGATGATGGATGGCTGCGTGAGCGAAGGCGAGCGCGCATGGATTCGCAGCCGCTTTCCCCAGGTGAGGCTGATTGAAGTGCAGGATCTGGCGCGCCAAACGCGCTCAGAAGCCGTATCCCTGCTGCCGGACGACGACGCGCTGCGCAAGCTTTACCGCGTGCTGAAGCAGCGGGAGAAGATGGAGCATACGCTGGAGATTTTGACGCAGGAAACGGGCATGAAAATCGGTCAGATTCGCTGCGGCATGCATATTTTCTCAGAATTGGGGCTCATGGAGTGGCAGGAAACGCCATTCTCTTACCGAATCAAGCAAAGCGGTAAGGTTTCATTGCAGGACAGTCGGCTCCGTTGCCGGTTGCTCGATATGAAAAAGGATCTGTAAGGCAAGGGGGGATATGGTTATGACACCGGAAGAGTGCAGGAGTTTGGATGAACTGATCGGCGTATTGGTCAAGTATCATCCGGAGGCCAACGTGGCGTTGGTTGAAAAGGCATATCATTTTGCTGAAAAAGCGCATGCCGATCAAAAGAGAAAGTCCGGTGAGCCGTATTTCAATCATCCGCGTACGGTGGCAGGCATTCTGGCTGATTTGATGCTCGATGCGCCTACCATTGCGGCGGGGTTGCTCCATGACACCGTGGAGGACTGTGACGAAGTGACGCTCGAGGTCATCGAGAAGGAATTTGGTCAGGAGGTCGCGCTTCTGGTCGATGGCGTCACCAAACTCAGAAGGCTCGATTTTTCCTCCCGCGTTGAGCAGCAGGCGGAATCCATTCGCAAGATGATACTGGCTATGAGCAAGGACATTCGCGTCGTGCTCATCAAGCTGGCGGACCGGACGCACAACATGCGAACGCTCAAATCCCAACCGCCGGAGAGCCAGAAACGCATCGCTCAAGAGACGCTGGACATCTATGCGCCCATTGCGCACCGGCTTGGCGTCTATAAGATCAAGCAGGAACTGGAAGACCTTTGCCTGCGCTACCTGGATCCGGAAGGGTATCAGAACCTGATCGTCAAGGTGGGCATGAAGCGCGCGGAACGCGAGGCGAATATTCGCGCGGTCATCAATCAGCTCAGCGATAAGATCAAGGAAATGAATATCCACTACGAAATCGATGGACGGCCCAAGCACTTTTACAGCATCTACCGCAAAATGGTACTTCAGCACAAACCCTTTGAACAGATCTTCGATCTGATTGCGATTCGCGTGCTGGTGGATACCGTGCAGGACTGTTATGCTGTGCTGGGAATCGTGCACACGTTGTGGAAGCAGGTGCCAAACCGCTTCAAGGACTATATTTCCACGCCGAAGCCGAACATGTATCAGTCCTTGCACACGACCGTCGTGGGCGAAAACGGCATGCCTTTTGAGGTGCAGATTCGCACGTATGAAATGCACCGGATTGCGGAATACGGCATTGCCGCGCACTGGCGCTACAAGGAAGGCAAGCAGGTTGCAGACGCGCTGGACAACAAGCTCTACTGGCTGCGGCAGATTCTGGATTGGCAGAACGACACGCGGGATTCCGAGGAATTCATCAAGTCACTCAAGGTCGATCTATTCAGCGACGAGGTATTTGTCTTTACGCCCAAGGGAGAAATCATTGATTTGCCCAAGGGCGCAACGCCTATCGACTTTGCATACCGCATTCACAGCGCAGTCGGCAACAAATGCGTGGGAGCAAAGGTAAACGGGCGAATCGTAACCCTGGATACCCCGCTCAATACGGGCGATTTTGTAGAAATCATTACCCAGCAAAACAGCAAGGGACCCAGCAGGGACTGGCTTAAAATCGTTAAAACGGCGCAGGCCAAGGCAAAAATCCGCAATTTCTATAAAAAAGAGCTCAAGGACGAGAATATTGCCAGCGGAAAACAGATGCTCGACTATGAAGCCAAGAGGCAGGCGGTCAATCTGCCGTCGCTGCTCAAGCCGGAGTTCTGTGATCCGATTCTTCACAAGTATTCGTTTGCGGACCTCGACGATCTGTATGCGGCCGTCGGCTGCGGCGGAATTACGGCAGCGCAAGTTGACACACGCCTTCGCGAGGAACAGCGAAATCGGGAAAAACCGCTCGTTCCCGTCATGCCGCGCGTGCAGAGCGACGCCAATGCCGTACAGCACGTCAGCTCTTCCTCGAAGGATGACATGGGCATCATGGTCGCGGGCTTGCCGGGATGCCAGGTTCACTTTGCCAAATGCTGTACGCCTGTGCCGGGCGACGACATCATTGGCTATATCACGCGCGGGCGTGGCGTTACCGTCCATTCCATGGATTGCGAGAATGTGCGTGCCTCGCGCGATCCCGCCCGTTGGGTGGAGGTGAAGTGGGCCGATACGACCAATTCTTCTTACAACGGTTCCATTCAGATTCTTGCGTCGGATCGTCACAATCTGTTGGCTGACCTGATGAGCTATTTGTCCGCGCAAAAGGTGACGGTCTGTGCGGTCAGCGCGCGCGTCAACAGCAGCAACCAGACATGCACCATCGAATTGACGCTGCAAGTTGCCAACAAGCAGGAACTGGATTGGGTCATCAAGCAAATCGCGAAACGGCAGGATACCATTGAAATTTTCCGTGTTTAACCCGATGGGTGAAGGAGTACGTCATGAGATTGGTCATTCAGAGAGTCCTTGAATCCAGCGTCCGCATTGACAGAGAATGCGTCGGCCAGATTGGACCTGGGTTGATGGTGCTGTGCGGAGTGGAGGAAGGCGACAGCGAGGCCGATGTTCGTTATTGCATCGAAAAAACCGTGAATCTCCGGATTTTTGAGGACGATGCCGGCAAAATGAACCGCTCTATCCTCGAAGCGGGTGGGGAAATCCTTGCGATTTCTCAGTTTACGTTGCATGGCGATGTGCGCCATGGCCGCAGACCGAGCTTCATCAAGGCTGCGCGTCCGGAGACGGCGGTTCCGCTGTATCAGGCCTATTGCGACGGCCTACGACAGGCCGGTGTTCACGTAGAAACCGGAATTTTCCAGGCGGACATGAAGGTTTCCCTGATCAATGACGGCCCCGTTACCCTGTTGGTCGATTCAAGGAAGGTGTTCTGATGTACGATATCTGCACGGTTGTGGGTGGGCCGCTGGATGTCAACACGTATGTGGTTGGCGTAGAAGGAAGCGACTCCTGCGTCGTCATCGACCCGGGTGCTGAACAGGCCGATGTGGCGCGTGCTGTCGCGGGCAGGCATGTCTGCGCGGTACTGCTGACGCACGCTCACTTCGATCACATGCTCTATGCCCATTTCTGGCTTGAGCAGGGGGCCAGACTCTATGTCCATCGTCAGGATGCGCCTGCGCTGACAAACGGTGCGCTCAATCTTGGCCAGTTGATGGGCATACCGTTGACTTTGCCCGAGGCGGATGTGCTCCTTGAGGAAGGCAGCCTGGTTCGCGAAGCGGGGCTTTGTCTGAAAGTTCTGCATACGCCGGGTCACACGCCCGGCAGCGTATGTTACTTGGGAGACGGTGTTCTCTTTTGCGGAGATACGATGTTTTACCGGTCGTATGGCCGTGTCGATTTGCCGGGCGGTGACTTGCAGCAAATGTTTGCCTCGCTCAACCGCCTCAAGCAGCTGGAACCGTCGTTGATTGCGTATCCAGGGCACGGAATGAAGACGAAAATTGCGTGGGAGCGAGGGACCGGACTGTGAGAATTGCCATCCATACCCCGCTCACGGGCTTCCAAAATGACATCGCAGATGTCGTACGGCTATTTTATGGCGAGGGCGCCGCTGTGATGGACGATGTGGCGCATGACGCAAAACTTGTGCATACGCACATTGAGGAGAATGGGCAATGGCGCGAGACGTTTGCGTTTGAAGTGGGCGCGGATTCCTCGAACCAGACGTTGGAAGCCCCTGCTATCACCGGCGGCGGTTTGGAAGAAAAGCGTCAACTCAAGCGGCTGATTAAACGAACCTGTTACCAGCTGCTCAAGCGCTATACGGGAAGAGCGCCCGCTTGGGGGGCCTTGACTGGAATCCGGCCCACGAGGCTATACTATCAGCAACTCGAGCAGGGAAAAGCGCGCGAGGAGGCGCGCGACGCGCTGCGCACGCTGTACGATCTGTCCGAAGAAAAGATCGATTTGCTCGATGAAATCCTGGACGCGCAAAGCGGCTTCATTCATCGTCCGGAAAACGCGTGCGATCTCTACGTCGGCATTCCTTTTTGCACGACGCGATGCGCGTACTGTTCGTTTTCTTCCGGGGAAATCGGCAATGGCAGGCTCGTTGAGCCATATCTGCAAGCGCTGTTTCGAGAAATGGATTTGTGCAGCGAACTGGCAGAGCGTTCGGGGCTGCAAATTGATGTTGCGTATATCGGGGGCGGAACGCCCAGTAGTTTGAACACGGAACAGCTTGACCGCCTGCTTTCACATATGGAGCGCCGGTTTGGCCCGTTTCTGGAGTTCACGGTGGAAGCCGGAAGGCCGGACACGCTCGATGAGGAAAAGCTATCCATGCTCCATGCGCACCCGGTAACGCGCATCAGCATCAATCCGCAGACGATGAATGACGAAACGCTTCGCGCGATTGGCCGGGCACATACGGCGCAACAAACCGTGGATGTCTACCGGCTGGCGCGGCGTTTGGGCTTCCAAGACATTAACATGGATGTCATTGCCGCCTTGCCGGGCGAGGATCTGTCGATGTTTGCGCGAACGCTTGAAGAAATCCGCGACTTGGCGCCGGACAGCCTCACGGTGCATACGTTGGCGATCAAGCGTTCGACCAGGCTGCACGAACAGGGATATCATCCCTCGGCCAAGGCTGTGGCGGAGATGGTGGCGCTCGGCAGAGAGACGGCTCATGCGCTGGGCATGCAAGCCTACTATCTGTACCGGCAGAAATACATGGCGGAAAACCTCGAAAACGTCGGTTACGCCCGTCCGGAGTGCTTTTGCCGCTATAACATCGACAACATGGAAGAGACAACCAGCGTGTTGGCTCTTGGAGCCGGCGGAATTTCCAAATGCGTCATGCGCAGAGAGGAAAAAATCCTGCGCGCACCGAATATAGCCAATATTGAACAATACATTCAGCGCGTGGAAGAAATGGTGGAGCGAAAACGCGAGGTTTTTGCCGTGAAAGCGAGCAGCCTCGGGCGGAGGTGAAAGAGCATGATGATCGCCAACAAGCAGGATCTCAGGCGTTGCGTGAAACAGGCTGTTCGCCGTGCGAATGTGGTGGAGACATGCTTTTGCTTTGATGTTTCTCAAGGAGAGTGCGGCATCGAGGCGATGCTTGAACACGCCGCAGCGACGTCCTTGGGTGCGGAAGGGACGCCGCTTCAAAGAGACGCGCTTGAAGCGGTCTGCGCGCTTGCAGCACTGGATTATCCGATTCAGGATCTCGAAAAAGCGCAGGCCATGCAAGCGGGATACGACCGGCAGGGTTATTTGGCGCAAATTCTGCGCGCTATGCGCGCCCGGCGCGTGCTCGCGCAGACGATGATGGGGGCAGAGCAAGCCGCGATGACTCCAGACGACCGGTTTGCGCCCTGCCTGCTCATTCCGCCTGACGTATTTGCACCCGGGCGATATGGCGTCGATTATGCGGGAGTTGCGCAGCGAATTGCGCAGGCTGCCTTAGCAATGGGCGCGCGCGATGTGCAGCCGCTTTGCCTTGACGAGCAGGCGACGGAGTTTTGCCTTGCGCCGCTTTGCGAGGATGAATGTTTCGTGCTCCATGTGCAGCTTCAGACAAGTGAACAGATCGCATGGTTTACCGGCTTGATGGAGCGCCACGACCGGCTTCGCGCATTGGCGCATGCGACTGAATCAATCGAGTGTGAGCTGATTCGTGCGGCATCTGCCTGCGATCGCTTGCTGGTCTGCCTGACTGACACAAGTCATCTGCAAGTGGCGCTGGATCGGTTGGGCACGCGCTTTCTGGCGTATTCGGCAGGGGCATCGTTCCCCGAACAGATGCTAGGTCGTTGGGCTTGTGCCAAGGAAGCGATTTGGCAGGCGCTGTATGCGGCGTATCTGCCGCTGGCGCGCGCGGGGTATGTTCTTTCGGCGGAGGCTATCGAGCGCGATGTACAGCGAATGCTTGGGGAAGCTTATTTTGAATTGCATATCAAACCGTGAACACAATGTGAGGAGGAGAAATCATGAAAAATCCTGTTTTTACGATCGAAATGGAAAACGGCATGACCATGAAGGGGGAACTCTACCCGGAGATTGCGCCCAACAGCGTGGCAAACTTTATTGAACTGGCCAACAGCGGCTTTTATGACGGTGTCATCTTTCATCGCGTCATCCCGGGTTTTATGATCCAGGGCGGTGATCCGCTTGGTCGTGGTACGGGCGGCCCCGGCTATTGCATCAAAGGCGAGTTTGCGCGCAATGGTTTTCCAAATCCGCTCAAGCATACGCGCGGCGTGCTCTCCATGGCGCGCAGCATGATGCCCAACTCCGCGGGCTCTCAGTTCTTTGTGATGGTCGAGGATGCGCCTCACCTGGATGGTCAGTATGCGGCTTTCGGCAAGGTAACCGAGGGCATGGAGACGGCGGATGCGATTGTCAGCGCGCCTCGGGATGCCATGGATAAGCCTTTTGAAGATCAGAAGATGAAGACGGTGCGTGTTGACACCTTTGGTGAGACATACACCGTACAGAAGCGCGAGGGCCGGCTGTAAGTCGGAGGAAGCCGTGAAAAAAAACAAGGTTGTCGTTCATCTGATGGGGCACGATTATGCGCTGTTGACGGATCAGCCGCCGGAACAGGTGCAGCGCGTAGCCCGCTATGTCGATCGCAAGTTGCGGGAAACCGCGATCACGACCCGTGCGACGGATTCCATGGTCGCCACGATCACGTCCATGACGTTGGCAGATGAATTGTTTCGCGCGCAGGATGAAAATGTACGCCTGAAGAAAGAAATGGCCAAACTCCAGGCGGAGCGGCCGAAGGAATAGTGATAGATGGCGGCGCAAGGGGAAACCCTGTGTCGCCTTTTTGGAGGAAATATGGAATTGCTCTCTCCCGCGGGCAACCGCGATGCGCTCCTTGCTGCGATTTCCTGCGGGGCAGATGCCGTATACTTGGGGTATACGGCCTTTGGAGCGCGCAGCTATGCGGGTAATTTTGACGCCGAGCAGCTTCGGGAGGCCGTTGAATATGCCCATGAGCGCGGAAAGAAGATTTACGTGACCGTCAATACGCTGGTCAAGCCCTGCGAAATCGATGATTTAGGCGACGTGTTGGAGCTGCTTTGCCGTTGTCAGGCGGACGCCATCATCGTTCAGGATTTGGGCGTTGCGAGAATCGCGCGCGAGCGTTTTCCTCAGCTTGCTCTGCATGCGAGCACGCAGATGACGATCAATAACGCGCAGGGCGCCAGGCTGATGCGCGATTACGGCTTTACCCGGGTGGTGCCTGCGAGAGAATGCGCCTTGGCGGAATTGCGCAACATGGCGGATACCGGCGTGGAGATCGAAGCGTTTGCACATGGTGCGCTGTGCGTGGCCGTGTCCGGACAGTGCCTGTTTTCCAGCATGATTGGCGGACGTAGCGGCAATCGCGGACGTTGCGCCCAGCCATGCCGTTTGCCCTATCATTTGGAGGACGGGACGAGCGGATATCTCCTATCCACGAAGGACTTGATGCTCATTGAGCATTTGTCTGAATTGCGGGACGCGGGTGTGTATTCCTTCAAACTCGAGGGACGCATGAAGCGCCCGGAATACGTCGGCGTGATCACCAGAGCATATCGTGAGGCGTTGGATGCCGCAGAGGCGCATGTGCCCTATCACCTCAGCGAACGCACGCGGACGCAGCTTCGACAGATCTTCAACCGCGGCGGGTTTACCGAAGGGTATGCCATGGGCAAAAGCAATGCGGCTTTGATGAGCTGGGAGCGGCCCAATCATTGGGGAATTCCCATCGGAAAGGTGACCGCTGTGCGTGGATCGTTAGCCCAAGTGCGCTTGACTCAGGACCTGCACGATGGCGACGGATTGCAGGTGCGCGGGCGTAACGAAATGGATTTGACATATTCAGGAAACGAAGTGCCCTGCGGACGGGAAGCGACTGTGCGTGTCGCTTCCGCTGAGGCGAAGCCCGGCGATCCGGTTTTCCGGCTGACGGATGCCTTACAAATGAAGGAAATCCGGGAGATCATGGCCTCGGAACAGATCCGGATTCCGTTGCAGGCGAAACTGACGGCACTTGTTGGCGAGTTGCCTGTGCTGGAGATGCGCGATCCGGATGGACATGCCGTCAAGGCAACCGGAGATACCCCGGTGATGCAGGCGCAGCAAAGGGCGCTGACGGAAGAATTGGCACTCAAGCAAATCGGCAAGACGGGCGGAACACCGTACAGCATTGATTCTTTGGAGCTCGTCGGAGAACAGGCGTTCATGACGGCGGGCATGCTCAATGCGCTACGCCGTGACGCGCTTGATGCCGTGAGGCAGGCGCGCCTGAACAGAGCAAACGACACTCAAAAGTCTATTCACACGGAGGTCGCCTTGCCGAAGCAGGAAAAACACCTGCTGGTTCAAGGTGAATCGCTGGCCACAGCCGGTGTGCTGCTCGCCTGTGGCGCCGATGCTTTTCTCTGGCAGCCGCAAAGCTATAGGCTCAACGAATTGAAACGAATGCTTGACGCGGCGGCGGACATACAGCCCGCGCTCGTGTTGCCGGCTGTGCTCCAAACCGAGGAGCTTGAGGCGCTGCATGCCTTTGTGGTTGCGCATGCCGAGCGGTTCTGTGCTGTTGTGGCGCAAAACCCTGGACAGTTCGCGCTCAAATGGCCTGTTCCCGTGTGGGGCGGTCAGGGACTGAATGTGATGAATGTCGAGTGCGCGCGCTTTTTTGTTGCCACCGGTGCTGAGCGTTTGACGGCCTCCTGTGAGCTGAGCCTCAAAGATTTGCGCGAGCTGTTTGCGGAAGGCGGAAATTACGAAATCGAAGCCTATGGCCGCACGCAGCTGATGCTCCTGTCCCATTGCCCACACCGAACGCAGGCTGGAGATACGCAGCAGGATGCTGCTTGCAATGCCTGCGCTGCACGCGGTGGCGTACCGGATGTGTATACGGATCGGAAGGGATACCGCTTTGTAGCGCGCAGGCTGCAAATGGAGCACGGATGCGTGCTTCGGCTCTACAACAGCGTGCCGACGGACATGGTCCGCTACGCTGAGCAATTGAACAAATTGGGCTGTTCGCTGCGGGTTAGTTTTACGGACGAACCGTTGGAACGGCAAAAAGAAATCGTATCCTCCTATCGCAGCATCCTGGACAATGCACGGGCGCTGCATGCGCCGGAGGAGAATGTGACGTCCGGGCATTTGAAGCGCGGCGTCGAATAAAGGAGCCTATCATGACTGAACGATCCCTGCGGGTACTGGAATTTCACAAGATCCGCGACCAGCTGGCGCAATACTGCGTGTCGGAGATGGGAAAAGCGCTCTGCGATACGCTGTGTCCCGTCAACCAGATCGACGAGGTTCGCCGCATGCAGCAGGAGACGGAGGAGGCGCGCGTCGTATTGACGTATTTGGGTGCATCTCCCATGATTTCGTTCTCCGATGTGCGTGCTTTTCTGCATCTGGCCGAAATCGGTTCTGCGTTGTCGCCCCGCGCCTTGCTGGATATCGCCGCGTGCCTGCGCGCATCCCGCGCGGCACGGGACGCCCTGGTCAACGAGCGGGAAACGACGCCGATGCTTTCCGCCAGAGCCTCGCGCCTGACGACGAACAAGACGCTCGAACAGGCAATCAGCGATGCCATCGTGAGCGAGGAAGAGATCGCTGACCGAGCAAGCAATGAACTCTTTACCATTCGCCGTAAGATGCGCGCCTGCAATGAACGGGTGAGGGAGCGGCTCAACGGGATGATTCATAGCCCGACAACCCAAAAATATTTGCAGGAGGCCATCATCACCATGCGCGCAGAACGGTACGTCCTGCCCGTCAAGCAGGAATACCGCAGCATGGTTCCCGGCATTGTCCACGATCAGTCCGCCACAGGCGCCACGGTTTTCATTGAACCGATGGCCGTGGTGGAGATTGGCAACGAGCTCAAACAGCTCATCGCCGCGGAAAAGGTGGAGATTGAACGGATTTTGCGCGTACTCTCTGCGCAGGTTGCGCCAGAATCCGCTGCGCTTACCGACAATTTGGATATCCTCGCGCGCCTGGATTTTGCTTTTGCCAAGGCTGCCCTGGCCCGGGAGATGATGGCCTGCGAACCGAAGATCAATCGAGAAGGCCGGATTGACATCCATCGCGGGCGTCATCCGCTTATCGACCCGCAAAAGGTCGTGCCGCTGGATATTCGTTTGGGAACGGACTTTACCAGCTTGATCATCACAGGCCCGAATACGGGCGGCAAGACGGTCACGCTCAAGACGACGGGGCTGTTTACGCTCATGGCGCAGGCGGGACTTCAGATTCCCGCGGAACACGGAACGGAACTGGCGGTTTTTGACGATGTGTTTGCGGATATCGGCGACGAGCAATCCATTGAGCAGTCGCTCTCCACATTTTCGGGCCATATGAAGAATATCGTCAGCATCCTGGAACAGGTTACGCCGGATTCCCTGGTGCTCTTTGACGAACTCGGCGCAGGAACCGACCCGACAGAGGGCGCAGCGCTTGCCCAGGCCATCCTCTCAACTCTGCTGAGTATGCATACCCGAACGGTGGCTACGACGCATTACAGCGAACTCAAGGAGTATGCGCTCACGACGGATCAGGTTGAAAACGCATCGGTGGAATTTGACGTGACGACGCTTCGGCCCACGTACCGTTTGTCCATCGGCATTCCCGGAAAATCAAACGCCTTTGAGATTTCCAGAAAGCTCGGCTTGCCGGAATTTGTGATCGACAAGGCCAAAGATCTGCTCTCCAAGGAGCAGGTGCGCTTTGAGGACGTCATTGCCAACGCCGAGTATCACCGGCAGATTGCGGAAAAGGAAAGAAAGATTGCGGAGGAAGCCAGCCGGGAGATGGTGGCCATTCGCAATCAGGCTGAGGAGGAGCGCAAGAAACTCGAAGACCAGCGCGAGCGCTCGATCAAGAAGGCCAAAGAGGAAGCCAAGCGCATTGTGGAGAATGCACGTCGAGAATCCGAACAGATTATTGCGGAACTTCGCGCGATGAAAAAGTCCGGAAATGCGCAGGAACACGAGATTCAGCGTGTGAGGAAAAAAGTGGAAGATGCGCAGGAGGCGCTGGCGGACAAGCAGGAGCCCGTTGGAGAGGTGCCCAAGAGCGTCAAAGTGGGCGATATGGTGCACATTGCGTCCATGGATGTAGACGCGACGGTGGCTTCGGAGCCGGACGCAAAAGGCATGCTGCAACTAAAGGTAGGCATGATGAAAATGCGGGCACATCTGTCGGACTTGCGCACGCTTTCTTCTACACAGAAGATGCTCAAAAAAGAGCAAAAGAAGCTGGAACGCAAAAAGAGTGCAAGGGAGCAGCGCATTGACATCACGAGCCGTCAGGTTCGCCAGGAGCTGGATGTTCGCGGAATGGCACTGGATGAGGCCATCCCCGAGGTTCAAAAGTTCCTCGACGATGCCATGCTCTCTTCGCTGAACGAAGTCAGCATCATTCACGGAAATGGCATGGGTATTCTGCGTGCCGGTATTCAGGATTGTCTGCGCAGGCACCCATGTGTCAGCAGTTTCCGCTTGGGCCGCTACGGTGAAGGCGAAACGGGCGTGACAATCGTCTCGCTCAAATAATAAATTGCCACGCCTTGGGAAAGACTGATTCCGAGGTGAGCAGATGGCTATCATCAAACGGGACAATCTTCCCGCAATCTTTGCATTGGGCGCTGCGCTGGGCATTGCCGTGTGGTTTATGAGCATACATCCGCAGACGGCGGAGACGGTATACGCACAGGGCGAGTACGTGCAGTCGCTTGAAGGGGTGCAGAGCCCCTTTGCGGATGTTGTAGAAATCGTCATGCCCTGCGTAGTGGGCGTGAGCAATCGGGCCAATACGTACAGCATCATCAGCGGACAGACGGAACTCGTTGAACAGGCGACAGGTTCCGGCGTGGTGGTGACCACGCAAGGGCATGTCGTGACCAATTACCACGTGGTCGAAGGGGCCAACGATGTGCAGGTGCTATGGCAAGACCAGTATTTGCAGGCGGAAGTAGTGGGGGTCGATGAGTTGACCGACCTCACCGTGTTGCGTGTGACGGAGGACGTGACGCTCCCTGCGGTGAAGATGGGGAACGCCGAGGATGTGCGCGTTGGGGATTGGGCGATTGTGATCGGCAATCCGCTGGGCCAACAGTTTGCGGATACGGTCACGGTAGGCGTCATTTCCGCACTCAACCGGGAATTGGAGAATTCGTCCATTGTCAAAATGATTCAGACGGACGCGGCGATCAACTCGGGCAACAGCGGCGGAGGCATGTTTAACACGAAGGGTGAACTGATTGGCATACCTTCGCTCAAGTTCAGCACGTCTGGGCGGGACAACATTGCCAGTATTGAAGGCATTGCCATGGCCATTCCCATGGATGTGGTGGGGCCCGTTGTCAACAGCATCATTCAGTATGGCAAAGTGACGCGGCCCAAGCTGGGCATCTCCGTCATGACTTTGCGCGGAAGCGAGGCGCCGACGGCGGGCATGATCCCGGCAGGCGTCTATGTCAGCGCGGTCACAGAGGGAAGCGCTGCGCAGAAGGCGGGCATTCGTCCGGATGACATCATCATCCGCGTCGATGGCGAACGAGTCACGATGCACACGGATCTGACCAACCTCATCGCCATGAAAGCGCCTGGGGATCAAGTGACACTGACTCTCGATCGAATTCCAGGGCTTGCGGAACTGACCGTGCAGGATACGATTCCGGCGGGGGAAACAATTGATGTAACGGTTGAATTGGAACTGCCGTCCGAAACAACCTGAGCATCCGGCATTCTCGGCGGTTTATAAGGACCATGCTTGCAAACAAGCGGGGAAGGGGGCAACCTCTTCCCTTTTTGTTATCAAAAGCTGTTTGCAACGGTTGCAGGCATGAACAATAGGATTTGTAGACTTTTGCCGGTGACGGCAACAGATCAG
>CALVTV010000076.1 GCA_944363005.1 uncultured Clostridia bacterium
CTGCCGACGGCTGAAACCTCTTGGGGATTCAAGAGCTTCACGATGGACGACTACAACAAGCTGATCGAAGCGATTCGTTCGGGCGAGCTGGTTGTCTCCGATTCCCTGGAGCAGCCCGTCGTCGAGACGAATGTGACGGTTCAGTACATCGATTGATGCATCTTTAAAAAGGACAGGCTTTCGGGCCTGTCTTTTTCTTATGCGAATTTTCTTGCCAAGAGGCTCAATCGGGCAGAGGATAGCGGAATTTGCGGGACGTATTCCACAAGGCAACCGGCAGCATGCGGTTTTGCAGGGATGGCTTCTTCGCAGCCATATGCAAGCCGGATATGGCATTTGCGAGCATTGGAGTTTTGCAGCCATAAAAGATGACAAAATGTCTATTGTAAACCGCACTTTTTGAAAATTAGAATCTGACTTCTGGCGGTCTTGTCTCGAAAACAGGAACTTTTGGGACAAAAAACGTGTTGAAAAACTGGATAAATATGCTATAATGGAACTATCAAATTCATTTGCGGAGGTTACAATATGGGACGAAATGCCATCGTTGGTCAGAGCGGCGGACCGACTTCTGTCATCAACTCGAGTTTGGCGGGCGTTTTGCAGGCTTGCCAAATGCGTGGTGCAGCGCACGTGTATGGCATGCTGCATGGCATCGAGGGTTTGCTCAAGGGGCGTGTGGTCGATTTGGGCGCGACGCTCGGCTCCACGCTTGAAATTGAGCTGCTCAAGCGCAGCCCCTCCTCTTATTTGGGTAGTTGCCGCTATAAATTGCCCAGCGCCATGGAGCATCCGGAGATTTACGAGAATATGTTCGCGATTCTCAACCGGATGGATATTGGATATTTCTTCTACATTGGCGGAAACGATAGCATGGACACCATCTGCAAGCTTTCGGATTACGCCAGGCAGATTGGCAGTGATATTCGCTTTGTCGGCGTTCCCAAGACCATCGATAACGATTTGATGGGTACGGATCATACGCCTGGTTATGGTTCGGCGGCCAAATACATCGGAATTGTGATGAAGGAACTCATTCGCGACGCGACGGTGTATGGAACAAAATATGTAACGATCGTTGAAATCATGGGCCGAAACGCCGGTTGGCTTACGGCTGCGGCGGCGCTTGCGCAGGGCGAGGATTGCGAGGGTGTCGATTTGATTTGCCTGCCCGAGGTGCCCTTTGATCCGGACAAGTTTATAACGAAGGTTGAAACGCTGCAAAAGGAGCGGGCTTCCATCGTTGTGGCGGTTTCCGAAGGCGTGAAGCTGGCCGACGGGCGCTATGTCTGCGAACTGGCCGACGACGTGCATTCCGTTGACGCCTTTGGCCATAAGAGTCTGACGGGCACGGCGCGCTATTTGTCCAATCTGGTTGCCAGAAATTTGGAAACCAAGACGCGCTCCATTGAGCTCTCGACGCTGCAACGCTGTGCGGCGCATGTGACCAGTCGCACGGATGTGACGGAAGCGTATCAGGTTGGCGGTGCGGCGGCAAAGGCGGCGTTTGAGGGCCATACCGGCGTGATGGTGGGCATCAAGCGCATTTCAAACGACCCTTATCAGAGCACGACGGAACTTCGCGACATTCACGAAGTTGCCAATTTTGAAAAGAAGATCCCGCTGGAGTGGATCAATGAGTACAGAACCGGTATGAAGCACGAATTCCTTTCGTATGCGCGCCCGCTGATTCAGGCGGAACTGACGCCGGTTTACATTGACGGTCTGCCGCGTCATATTTATCTCAAGTGATTTTCATTCATTTCGAAAAAGCACAAGAAAACGACCTCCCGAAGCGAGCCTGTCTCGAACGGGAGGTCTTTTTATGGTCGGTTGCCAATCTGGCGAAGGCATTACAGTGCGCCTCTCAGTCGGCTTTTTTCGTGAAGGACGACCATTTGCGGCGCGCCAATGCGGGTTGCCCGGACATTACGCCTCAATTGCCGTATCTCGATTTGCGCGGATTCAAGAAATTGACAAACGTGTGAACAGCATGGATTACGGATGCTGGCCGTGCAGTTTTTCCTTCGGGAGACACTCTTCCAAAAAAGACCAGAGCTCGGAAGGGGAGAGGTCGCCCTGTCCGTCCGGCAGAATGAATGCGCGGGACGCCGTCGCATAGAGGTACGTCGCCTGTTGCCCGCGCCAGATTCCCATCACGTTTTCCCAGGGAAGCACGACCTCCGCTTCCTCCTTCATGTTGTTGATGATGTGCACGTCGGTCTTGCTGAGGTTGAGGGTATAGACAAGCTTCGGCTTTTGGAGGGAGAGCCGCTTGACCTGGCTATTGAGCTGCAAAAAGAAATTGAGGAAATAGCAGGCGGGAAGACCAATACCAACCGCCAGCAGCACGCTTCCCAACAAAGCGGACTGTTCTTTGTCCGTCAAAGAAAAACAGAGCACGGAAAACGCAATGAAAATCGCCGAAAACACGGCAGGTGAAAGCCAACGGCGGCGGAGGATAAATGTATCAAACAGACCAAACCTCCGAAATTGCTTTGCGTCCATGGATACGGGAATTGTGACAGAATCCCTTTGCATAAAGTACCTCCTGACCGGCGAATGCCGAAATTGATCTAAGGAGTATTCTGTCATAGATTGCACAGAATTGCAAGCCCCTATTTTTTGTGCAGAGAAGTAAAATTAAATCAAGTAAAAACTGAAAAATTGCCTAAGTGATATTCTAGAATGAAAGAAAGTTCTCAAAAATGCTGGACAAAACTTGGTGTATTGTGTTATGATATGTTTAACAATCGCTGGAAGGCGTCGTGCGTTCCCGCGAAAAAAAACAGGAGGCAAACTGTTATGAAGAAGCTTGTAACTCTCGTTCTGGCTTTGGCTCTGGTGCTCTGCGCTGTGGCAGCCATGGCTGAGCCCGTCACCCTGACCTACGCCGAGGTTAACCCGCTGGATACCATCGTGGGCCAGACGGCGACTGCCTTCAAGGAGAAGGTGGAAGAGCTCTCCGGTGGCGAAATCATCATCGACGTTCAGGCGTCCGGCGTTCTGGGCTCTGAAGCGCAGATCCTCGACGGCATCCTGATGGGCGGCGACACCGTCGACATCTCCCGCATTTCTGCCTTCGCGCTGACCAGCTACGGCTGCCAGAAGGCGATGCTGCTCTCCATCCCCTACACCTTCGTTTCCCGCGAGCACTTCTGGAACTTCGCCAACAGCGATCTGGCTGACGAGTTCCTCGCTGAGCCGCAGGAGCTGGGCCTGCCGCTGCGCGGCCTGTTCTATGGCGAGGAGGGCTTCCGTCACTTCTTCACCAACTACCCGGTCAATTCCATCGAGGATCTGGCTGGCAAGAAGATCCGCGTTTCCGAGGACCCGGTCATGCGTGGCATGGTTGAGGACCTGAGCGCCAACCCGACCATCGTGGCCTTCACCGAGCTGTACTCCGCTCTGCAGACCGGCGTCTGCGACGGCGCTGAGCAGCCGATTGCGAACTACCGCTCTGGCGCGTTCCCGGAGGTCGCTCCGTACCTGATCCTGGACGGCCACACGCTGGGCGCCATCCAGGTCGTCATCACCGACAGTGCCTGGAACAAGCTCACCGAGCAGCAGCAGGCTTGGATCATGGAAGCTTCCGAGTATGCTTCCAACTTCAACGCTGAGCTCTCCGCTTCCGAAGAGGCGAAGGTGCTGGAGCTGTTGAAGGAAGAGGGCGTCACCGTGGTTGAGGTCGAGGACAAGACCCCGTGGATGGAAGCCTGCAAGAACACCATCGAGGCGAACACCGCGAGCCAGGCTGAACTCTATCAGCAGATTCTGGATATGCAGTAATTGCTAAGTCAACAGACTCCAAAGGAAGGGGGGTGCGGGGAAAGTATCCCTGCACCCTCCTTTTCTTTTCCGTTAAGATACCTTTATCTTCTTGTGAAAGGATCGTGTGAAGATCATGCCAAAGATTTTCCAGACTCTTGACAAGATCAGACCGCTCTATGACTGGACTTACAAAATTGTCATGTTCATTTGTAAGCTCCTGCTTGTGGCGGATATCTTGATCACAACCATGTCTGTGTGTGGACGCTATATTTCCTTTATCCCCGATCCGGCCTGGACGGAACAGATCGTTTTGACCTGTATGATCTACATGGCTGTTCTCTCTGCAACATTGGCGATCCGTAAAGGTGCGCATATCCGCATGACGGCATTGGATTCCTTTTTGCCCAAAAAGCTCGTGCACATTCTGGACCTGCTTTCGGATATTGCCGTGATGATTCTGGGCATTATCCTGCTGGTTCAGGGCTACAAAGTGTTCATGTCTCCGCTGGCGCAGTTCGGCAAGTATGAGTCGTTGCCCTGGTTGAGCCGTAAGTGGATGTATTTCCCGATTCCGCTGGCTGGCGCATCCATGATTATCTTTGAAATCGAGCAAATTTACGGCCACATCAAGGTGTTCTTTGTGCCGGAAGAGAAGGAGGTGGCGTGAGTGAACGCTGAAATTTTCTCTACCATCGTCCTTCTGGGCAGCTTTCTGGTCATGATCTTTTTGCGCTTCCCGATCGCCTACGCAGTTGGCCTGTCTACCGTATTTTGTCTGCTCTCCCAGGGCCAGGCGCTGGTTACCTTGCCGCAGCAGATGGTCAAGGGCATTTGGTCCTATAGCCTGATGGCGGTTCCGTTCTTCATCACCATGGGCGTGCTGATGGGTACGGGCGGTATCAGTGACAAGCTGATTGCTCTGGCCAACTCCCTGGTTGGCTGGATGCGCGGCGGTCTGGCGATGGTGAACATCGTGGCCTCCTACTTCTTCGGCGGCATTTCCGGCTCCGCTGCGGCGGATACGGCTTCTCTGGGTTCTATTCTGATCCCGATGATGGTGAACGAGGGGTATGATGATGACTTCTCCATTGCCGTTACCATCACCTCCTCTTGCGAGGGCCTGCTGGTTCCTCCGAGCCACAACATGGTCATTTACGCGACGACTGCGGGCGGCATTTCCGTCGGCAGCCTCTTCCTGGCGGGCTATCTGCCGGGCGCGTTGCTGGCGCTGTGCCTGATGGTCGGCTCCTATATTCTTTCCGTCAAGCGCAATTATCCCAAGGGCGAACCGTTCAAGATGAAGAACTTCCTGAAGCAGTTGAGCGTTTCGTTCTGGGCACTGGCTGCGGTCGTCATCGTCGTCTTTGGCGTCGTGGGCGGTGTGTTCACGGCGACGGAGTCTGCGGCTATCGCGGTCATCTATTCCCTGTTTGTCTCCGTGTTCATTTACAAGGGACTCAACTGGAAGGGCGTTTGGAATGCGCTTGAACAGTGTGTGGAAACGCTGGCCATCGTTTTGATCCTGATTGCGACGTCCTCGGCGTTCGGCTATTGCCTGACGACGCTGCACGTGCCGAGCATGGCGGCCAATCTGGTCACCAGCATTTCCGACAACCCGATCGTCATTGCCATGCTGATCAACATCATCCTGCTCATCCTGGGCATGATCATGGACATGGCGCCGATTATTTTGATTGCTACGCCGATTCTGTTGCCGCTGGCGACCTCTGCTGGCATCGACCCGATCCAGTTTGGTATCATGGTCGTGCTCAACTGCGGTATCGGCCTGCTGACTCCGCCTGTTGGCGCGGTGTTGTTCATTGGTTGCGCCGTCGGCAAGCGCCCGATGGAGAAGGTGGTCAAGGAAACGCTGCCTTTCTATCTGTGCATGATCATTGCGCTGCTGCTGATCACGTTTATCCCGGAAATCTCGCTTATTATTCCGAAGGTGTTCGGCGGTTATACGACAACGTATACGGGCATCCTGTAATGTGCGACGACCGCGTGTGAAGCGGACGAGAGCGTACAGTGCTTCTCACAAAAATTACGGCCCCACTTCAACTTGGTTTGAAGTGAGGCCGTTTTTTTACGGTGTATCAAAGTGATGCCGTTAAAGAAAAACTAGCCGGTGCACAAGACAAAGGGGAAATTCGGAAAGCGCGCCTTCTCTGGGCGGCAATGGTTCAATTCACATCTTTTCTGAATTGCATATCGTCATTTGAGTACGACGTTTTTTGCGCCCAACATGTCTTTAAGCGCAGTGATTAAAGCGCGTGTCGGGCGTACTTGCATCGTTTGAGGGGCGCGAAACTTTTTGCCGGTGGATTCAATGAAGAGTACGACGCCCACTTCGCCCGGCGACTTGGTGAGAATCGGCGTAATCACGGCAATAGCGCCATCGCTGGGCAAGCGCAAATACAGGGTTTTCCCGGGAAGCACTTCCTCAACGACGCTGGGCGGGAGCGAGACGCCTGCCTGCTTGGCTTGCGCCTCGCTTTCAGCGTTGGTGGGCAGCGGCTCAATGGCATCGAGCAACAACTTGGGGTCCTCATCTTCGCTGATGGACAAGCGCCCAGTGACGATCACGGCCGTATCCGGCATCAATTCCGTAGAGACGCGCTCGAGCACCTTGGGGAAGATCAGCATGTCGATCGCGCCGGTCAAATCCTCCAGCGTAGCAAAACCCATGAGGTTGCCTGCCCTGGTCGCTTTTTGGCGAACTTCGGTGAGCATACCGCCCATGGACACGCGCAGCCCATCGCTGGAAAGGCCGTGATCCGGCGCGTCAGTGATCTCGGCAAGCCGGGCGGTATTCATCTGCAAACCGGCAAGCGCAGTTGTGTATTCCGCCAGCGGATGGCCGGTGATGTACAGCCCGGTGACGTTTTTTTCATGGGCAAGCTTGGTCCGCAGCGGAAAATCGGGGAGGTTGGGCAAAGGCGGCGTCACTTCTTCGAGCATGCCGTCGCCAAAGAGGGAAAGCTGGCCGCGCACATTGCTCTTGCGAGAACGGGAAGCCCCCTCGAGAGCGGCCTCGTATACGGCCATCAGCTGCGCGCGGTTGGCACCCGTGCAATCAAACGCGCCGGCGAGGATCAATGCTTCGACTACGCGCTTATTGACCTGCTCGGTGTCGATGCGCTGGCAGAAGTCGAAGATGTCCTTGTACATGCCGCTGCGCTTGCGGGTGGAGATGATGGAGTCGATGGCCTTGTCGCCGCAGGACTTGATGGCGCCCAGGCCAAAGCGAATGCCGGGCACGCCCTCAGCGTTCTGGCCGACGGAAAAGCGGCGGACAGAGACGTTGATGTCCGGCGGGAGCAGGGGAATGCCGTGTTTGCGGCAGTACTCCGAATATTCGGCGACTTTGCTGCTATCTCCAGAGACGGAGTTGAGCATGGCGGCGAAGAACTGCACGGGGTAATGGCGCTTGAGCCAGCCCGTGCGCACGGCGACGACGCCATATGCCGCCGCGTGGGACTTGTTAAACGCATAGGAGGCAAAGGCGGTCATTTCCTCGAAGATCTTGTTGGCGATTTCAGCGCTTACGCCGTTGCGCACGCAGCCGGGCACGGTGATCTCGCCGTTTTCCTCAAGGCCATTGATGAAAATTTCGCGCTCCTTGGCCATGACGTCGTGTTTTTTCTTGGCCATGGCGCGGCGCACAAGGTCGCTTCGCCCGTAGGAATAGCCGGCCAGATCGCGCACGATCTGCATGACCTGCTCCTGATAGACCATGCAGCCGTAGGTCACCGCGAGGATAGGCTCGAGCTTGGGGTGCATGTAGTGAATGGAGGAGGGATTATTCTTGCCCTCGATGTAACGGGGAATGGAGTCCATGGGGCCGGGGCGGTAGAGCGAGATGGCGGCGATGATGTCCTCGAAATTCTGGGGCTTCATGTTCGACAGGAAAGCGCGCATGCCGCCGGATTCCAGCTGGAACACGCCGTCCGTTTCGCCTTCGGAGATCATGTCGTAAACGGCTTTGTCGTCGAGCGGGATCTGTTCGGCCTTCATGTCCGTGCCCGCCTCGCGCATCAGATCGAGGGCGTCGCGGATGACCGTCAGCGTGCGCAAACCCAGAAAGTCCATCTTCAAGAGGCCGAGCCGCTCGATGATGCCCATCGGGAATTGCGTGGTGATCACGTCGTCGTTGCGCTGGAGCGGAACGTATTCGGTAACCGGCTTGTCCGTGATCAGCACACCTGCCGCATGCGTGGAGGCGTGGCGAGGCAGGCCCTCGAGCGCGCGGCTGGTGTCGATGAGCTTTTTGACGCGCTCTTCCGACTCATAGCGCTTTTTCAGCTCAGGAGAGAGGGTGAGCGCGCGCTCCAATGTGATATTCTGGCCCGGTTCAAAGGGGATGGACTTGGAGATCTGGTCGACCTCCGCGTAAGGATAGCCGAGCACGCGCCCGACGTCGCGCACCACGGCGCGCGCGGACATCGTACCGAACGTGATGATCTGGCTGACGTGGTCGGCGCCATAGCGGCGGGCGACGTAGTCGATGACCTCCTGGCGGCGTTCGTAGCAGAAATCGACGTCGATATCCGGCATGGAGACGCGCTCCGGGTTGAGAAAGCGCTCGAAGAGCAGGTTGTATTGGAGCGGGTCGAGTTGGGTGATATGCAGGCAATAGGCGACGATGGAACCTGCGCCGGAGCCGCGGCCGGGGCCGACGACGATATTCTGGCTGCGGGCATAGCGAATGAAGTCCCAGACGATCAGAAAATAGTCGACATAGCCCATCTTGATGATGACGCTCAGCTCGTATTCCATGCGGCTGCGCGCCTCTTGGGTCACGGGCTGATACCGTTCGGCCAGGCCCTCTTCGCAGAGCCTGCGGAGCATCTGCTCGCTCGTCTCACCGTTTTCGGTGGGAAAGCGGGGCAATTTTGTCTCGCCGAACACGAAGTCCACCTGGCAACGGCAGGTGATCTCCTCCGTGCGCTCGAGCGCGTCCGGCCATTGCGCGAACATCTGGCGCATTTCCGCTTCGCTCTTGACGTAAAGCGAGTCGGTTTCCATGCGCATGCGATTGGTGTCCTCGAGCGTCTTGCCCGTCTGGATGCACATGAGGACCTCCTGCGCGGCAGCGTCCTCGCGGCGCAGGTAGTGGCAGTCGTTGGTGGCGATCAGCGGAATGCCCGTCTCCTGGCTGACGCGAACGAGTTCGGGCAATACGCGCCGTTCGTCCTCCAGGCCGTGATCCATCAGCTCGATGAAGTAATTGCCCTTGCCAAAGAGGGCTTCCATCTCCCGGGCATGGGCGCAGGCGGCGTCAAACCGGCCATCCAGCAACAGGCGCGAAAGCCGGCCCGACAGGCAGGCGCTGGAGGCGATCAGGCCCTTGGCATATTGGCGCAGGCATGCCATGTCCACGCGCGGCCGGTAGTAAAATCCGCGGGTCCATCCCTCGCTGACCAGGCGCGTCAGGTTGCGGTAGCCCTCTTCCGTCTCGCACAGCAGAATCAGATGGTTGGTGTTGCGCAGGCCGTTTTGCGGGCTGTGATCGTCCATGTTGTCGCAGGTGTAGATCTCGCAGCCGATGACCGGGTGAATGCCGCGCTTTTTGGCCTCCGTATAAAAGTCAATCACGCCGTACATGGCCCCGTGATCGGTGATGGCGCACGCATCCATGCCCAGTTCTTTGACGCGGTCGAGCAGAGGACCGATGCGG
>CALVTV010000077.1 GCA_944363005.1 uncultured Clostridia bacterium
TCATTCCCGTCAGCGAGGACATCGGCATGATTCACGCGGCGGAACGCGGCGCACTCAGCCTGGAAAAGCTGGAGGCGATGACGTGCGTCTGCTCTGTCGGGCTGGACATGATCGCCGTGCCGGGGAACACCCCGGCCTCGACCATTGCCGCGATCATCGCGGATGAAGCGGCGATCGGCATGGTCAACAACAAGACGACGGCAGTGCGCCTGATTCCCGCGCCGGGCAAGGATATCGGGGATCAGGTGGAGTTCGGCGGGTTGTTCGGCCGTGCGCCGGTGATGCGCGTGAGCCCGTATTCCGCGGAGGCGTTCATCGCGCGCGGCGGAAGAATCCCCGCGCCGCTGCAGAGCCTGAAGAACTGATTCGGCGCTTCCTGCGCCTGTTTGTTGAAGAAAGAGGTGTTTTGTGATGGAACAGGAACTCACCCGTGCAACGGTAGATCCGAAGTATACGTGGGACGTGACGCGCGTTTATGCGGACGACGCGCAGTGGGAAAAGGCGTTTGAGCAGGTAAAGGAGGGCGGCAAGGCGTTTGCCGCGCTGGCGGGCACGCTCGCTCAGGGCAAGGAAGCCATTCTTCACGCGTGCCAGCAGTACGCAAAGCTCAACGAGCAGCTCTCCGGCGTGTACTGCTACGCGATGATGAAGCAAAACGAGGATACCACTGTGGCCGCGTATCAGGCGCTTTTGGGGCGCGCGGCCAGTCTGGCCAGCGAGCTGGCGGCGGACAGCGCGTTTTTCATGCCGGAAATGCTGGCTTTGCCGGAAGGCACGCTCGAAAGCCTGATTGAAGATCCTGCGTTTGCGGATTACGGCGCGATGCTCAAAGGCATGCTGCGCATGAAGCCGCACACGCTCAGCGCGCGCGAGGAGCAACTGCTCGCGATGGCCGGGGATGTTTGCGCCGCGCCGGAGAATGCCTATGACATGCTCACCGATGCCGATATGGATTTGGGCATGACGCGCGGCGAGGACGGCAAGAAGACCAAGCTCACGGATGTGCGCCTGCTCACGTTCCTGGGCAGCCGGGACCGCGCCGTGCGCAAGGCGGCGTATGTCAACACCATGAACGGCTACAACAAGTTTGGCAACGCGATTGCGGCGATGTATGCCGGTCAGGTGAAGGCGGATCTGTATCAGGCGAAGGCGCGCGGCTACAAGAGCGCACGCCAGGCCGCGCTGTACCCGGATGAGATCAGCGAGGACGTGTATGACAGCCTCATCGACGCCGTTCACGGCGGCATCGGCACGCTGAGCGAGTATCTGCGCATCAAAAAGGAGCAGCTTGGCCTGTCCGTGATGCACCTGTATGACATGTACGTGGATGTGGATACCGGGTTTGACATCCAGCTGGACATCGAAGAAGCGTTTGACCTGTTCCTCAAGGCCGTCGCGCCCTTGGGCGAGGACTACGTCGCGGATGCTTCGCGTGCGCTTGCCGAGCGCTGGATCGACGTCTATGAGACGAAGAACAAGCGCGGCGGCGCGTATTCTTCCGGCGGTGTGTACTGGACGACGCCGTACGTGCTGCTCAACCACAAGAAGACGTACGACGGGCTCTCCACGCTCTGCCACGAGATGGGCCACGCCATGCACAGCTTCTACTCCAACCGCACGCAGCCGTCCAGCAAGGCGGATTACACGATCTTCGTGGCCGAAGTCGCTTCCACCTGCAACGAGATTCTGCTCTCGGAGTACCTGCTCAAGGCCTACGAAGGCAACAAGCAGGCGCGGATCATGCTCATCGGCAACTTGCTGGAACACTTCCGCACGACGGTGTTCCGCCAGACGATGTTTGCGGAATTCGAGCACAAGGCGCATGCCATGGCGGAAGAGGGCCAGACGCTCACGCGCGACAGCCTGTGCGAGATGTACTATGGCCTCAATAAGCTTTACTACGGCCGCGCCTGCAAGGTGGACAAGGAAGTCTCCTATGAGTGGATGCGCATTCCGCACTTTTACAGTTCGTTCTATGTCTATAAATATGCGACGGGCTTCTGCGCGGCGGTGGCGTTGGCGCGGGGCATCCTCAGCGGCGATGCACAGAAGCTGGCGGCATACCGCAAGTTCCTGACGCTGGGCGGAAGCATGCCGCCGATTGAAGAGCTGAAGGTCGCGGGGGTGGACATGTCCACGCCGCAGCCGGTCTGCGAGGCGCTGGATTACTTCGCGGAGCTGGTGTACGAGTACCGGCAGCTGCTCAGCGGTGAACAGGCATGATGCAAGGATATGATTTGGAGGCGGCGGTGGTGTTTATCACCGCCGCCCTGCGCAAAGATGGGCACCGGGATGCGGACATTGAGGCGTTTGTGCGCCGGGCGATTGACGCGGACATGCGCTATATGCATGCCTGCGGCGTGCTCACGCCCGATGGGCTGATGGGAGAGGGCGAGTATGATGACGACGACGCTTTCGAGGCGTTGCTCGATGCGCTTGCCGAAGATCCCGACGACGATGCGGCGATGGATGCGCTGGCCCAGCGCCTTGACAGCTACATGAGCGCGCAGCAGCGCTTTTTGGAGCGCAGCGGCTTGATGGACACTTGAGACAGACGGAGAAATACATGGAAGAAGTTTTGGCGCAACAGCGCAATACAGCCAAGCCGATGACGGGCCGCCTGTTTGTGATGAGCATGGCGTTGGTGCTCATCAAGCTGGCGCTCGCGCAGATTCTCGTCAACCTGGCCATTTCGCTCAGCGGCATCGGGTTGCTGAACATCGCGTTTTACGTGTACGCGGTGGCCATGCTCGCGGGATTCATGCGCAGGACGGTGGCCGGGAGTGTTTACGTGCTCAAGGAGAGCACGCTGACGTTCTCCAAAATGCTGGGGGACAGCGCGACGTCGGTGGTGGTGATCCCCCGCGCGTCGGTTGTCAGCATCCGTCCGGTTTTGCGCGGGGAAAGGCTGGGCAGTTGCTATCGCCGCGTGACGGTCATCGACGCTTCGGTGACGGTGGGCTGGCGCATGCGGCTCAGCTTTTGGCTCTCGCTCGTTTCAGCGACACTGGCGCGGAAGGTGGCGGGCAAAACGGCGTGTGAAGAGCGCGGGTATGTCCTCGTGTATGCCGAGGATGGCAAGCGGCAGGCCTGCGTGTTCAAGCCGAACGAGGCGTTTTTGCAGGCGTTGGCCGAGGCGTTTCCCGGTAAAACCGGCGTGGACGAACGCACCCGCGAGAACACGCCGCCGACCATGATCGCTCAGGCGCTTGAGCGCGCATTCCCGTCGCTGTATCCGTATGTGACGCCGCTGGTCGATCCCAAGCGCGTGCAGCAGGCGCGCGAAACCATTGCGCATCAACATCGGGCGTACC
>CALVTV010000078.1 GCA_944363005.1 uncultured Clostridia bacterium
GCAGTTCAAACGGACAAGCATCGAATCGGATGGCAAAGAAGGATATTCTGGCATGCGCTCGCTATTTTCTCCGGACTCAGTATATCAACCCGTTACCCTATGAACGATATAAAGCGTACACAGTGTAACGATATATCAGGGATATTCATTTTTCGCTGGGAAAACGGCGGTCGAGCCGTCTCAAGCGCGGCCTGCTGCGGGCAAAGGGAAAGGTACTGAAGCGGTGACGGGGAATCAAACCTTCTACACTGTTCAGCCCTGGTTCGCCGGATTTTTAGGTTCTTCGGCCCGTATTTATTCAACATTTTTATCATGCAAAAGGAAAAGACACCGGCATAGCATCACGGCCGGTGTCCTTGTGTAAAGCATTGGCTACATTGGAAAAGGCGGCAGACCGCCGGCCTTCTCTGTGAAACGGCTGGCCGCCTCTTTCGCTATGCCATCGTGAACCTTACTCAACTTCTGTGGATCATGGACGCTTCCTTTTGAAATTAGTATTACATACCGCTTCGCAGCGTTTCTTCCAGAACGCCACGCCGCAGGCGGGCTGTCGTCCCGTCCGTCGCCGCGCAGGCGTTCATCGTTGCAACAGGTCTTGATCTGCTCCATCGCCTTTGCGCACACCCCGTCCAAGCCCTACTGCGTCGTCCATCCCAATTTTTTTGCTATACGAGTAAATTAATACTTGACACCATATGGGGGATGGCGTATAATGTAAATGCAGTTAATCATCAATTAGTTCATAAAGCTGCGCTATAGTTGATATATATTGCAAAATATATGAACCGTGTATGCGTTATTCGAATAGCAGTATTTGAGGAGTTATTTTATGAAAGTTACCAGGGCTGACGTTGCAAAGCTAGCCGGCGTTTCTACAGCGACGGTTTCCTATGTGCTCAACGGCTCTCGGAGCATATCGGAAAAAACGCGCAGATGCGTGCTGGACGCAGTTGAGCATCTCAACTACAAACCCGACATGATTGCCCGAAGCATGACCAAGAACGAAACTATGCAGCTTTCGCTGATGATCAACGATATCACCAATCCCTTCTACAGCGAGATCGTGATGGGCTTTGAGGCGGCGGCCATCGAAAAGGGTTACTTTGTGAATGTCTGCACCGGCTATAAGAACATCAACAATTACCTCGACAATTATATTGCCCGGAGGATCGACGGCGTGTTTGTGGTTGCGGTACCGCACAAGTTCGATCTGAGAAAGCTCTATGAGCTCACGGAGAACGGCATCAAAGTTGCGGTCAGCGGCAATACGCAGGTCGATCACAAAAAGGTCTGTTCCATTGAAAATGATTACCAAACCGGCATGCGGGAGGCCGTGTCCTATCTCAGAGGGCTCGGCCACGAGCGGATTGCCTACTTAAGCGGCCTCAGCCGCAGGCATAGTTTTGACGACAAGCTAGAGGGCTATTTGCGTGCGATTTCCACCCTGGGGCTGGGCTGCGGCGAGGATCTGCTGCTTGAGGGAAAATCGCCGTATTCCACCAGCATGGAGGACGGTTATGGGATGGCAAAGGAGCTTGTTTCTTCCGGCAGGAAGTTTACGGCGGTCATCTGCACAAATGATCTGATGGCCATGGGCGCCATCTCCGCCCTCAACGACGCCGGGCTCCGTGTGCCGGAAGATGTGTCGGTCATGGGCTTTGACGACATACTGTTTGCGCGCTTCTGGCGCCCTGCCATTAGCACGATGGCTGTTTCCAAATTCGATTTCGGCCGCAAAGCGTTCGATCTTCTGTATACAAACATGAAGAAGGGCAGCATCGGCTATTCCCTCTGTAGCCTTGAGCTAAAGGCCCGCGATTCCACCGCCGCAATCCGATAGGCGGGGTAGGCAAAAGCATTTCGGCGCCGGCGGCGAAATCTTCGGTCAAAAATTTACCCGTGTAACAATTGAGCTGAATCCAATCAGCTTGAAGGGAAATTGAATGAAACAGGAGGTAGGAACCATGAAAAGGAAGTCTCTCTTGGCGTTTGCGTTGTCTGTCTTAATGGCGCTGACCCTCTTCTCGCCTGCCGGCAGCGCGGAGGCGGCGTCCGGTGGAGGTGCGGCCGGATGGGATAGCAGCGTCCAGGACGAAATCATCGTCAGCGTCATCAACGGCTATTACACCGCCGGTGAGCAGAAGCTCGCGCAAGAGTACATGGCGCTTCACCCCGAGACCAAAGTGACCATCGACGTCATTGCCGACAACAACGCCTACACCACCAAGATGCAGACCGTGCTCGCCGACCTGACCGCCGATACGGCGTCGGATATCGTGCATTCCAACTTTTTGAGCAACGTCGTAGGTGGCCCGGCCGCCGCGCTTGAACAGGGGATACTGTTCGACATGAGCTCCATACTCGATATGGAGCATCCCTATCAGGAGGGCTTGGTTCGCGACATGTACGACGAGGTGCTTATCGCCGAAACCATGAGCGGCTCCGGCGGCGCCGCCATGCAGGCGTTGCCCTTCGACAAGTGCGGCATATCCTTCTTCTACAACAAAACGGCCTTCGAGGAACTCGGCCTGAGCGCTCCGGAAACGTGGGAAGAGCTGCTGGAGATCTGCGCCACCTTCAAGGCCAACGGCGTGGAGAACCCGATCACCGTCAGTTCGGAGGCCTCTTGGATTCTGGCCTCCCTTGCGGACGCGGGCCTGCGCTCCCGCGAGTACGACTTCCTCGTGCAGCCGGGCGACGCCATCTGGGACGAGGCGACCATGTCCGCCAACATTGACTTCGTATTTGACGAAAGCGACATGACCTGCGATACGCTGACCGTTTCCAGCCCCGAGCGCATTCTCATGGCCAAGGAGGATGGCATCATCTTCTCCGACGTGAGCCGCACGGCCTGGAGCGAATTTGCCAAGCTGGCTCAATACTTCCCCGCGAACTACTACGCGGGCGGCGCGGATACCGTCACCGAGTTTGAAACGCAGCTCTCTCCGATGCTGATCTCCGGTTCCTGGAACGTGGGCCTCATCCTTGACGACATGAGCATGATGCCCGAGGGCAGCCGCTTTGAGTGGGCGACCTTCAAGATCCCCGGTTTCGCCAATCCGCCCGAGGGCTTCCAGAGCGAAATGCGCGGCATGTATGTGCTTGGCAACATCATGGGCATCATTCCCAAGGGCGATCCGGATCACGACGCCCGCGTGCTGGACTTCTATCTGTTCTGGTACTCGCAGGAGGGCGCACAGCTCTGCTACGAGGAAACGCTCTCCAACGGCAACTACGTCCAGGGCCCCTGCATGATCAAGGGCGTCACGCTCAGCGACGAACTCAATGAGAAGCTGGAAGGCTTTGTCACCAGCGGTCCGGTCAAGCAGTACAGCTCCGAGATTATCGGCATGAGCCAAGCCACCCAGGCCGATATGCCGCTGTACAACGACCTGCAAAACCGCTTCATCAGCGGCGAAACGGATTTGGATGCCTTCCTTGCGGAGCTGAACGGCATCATGCACAACTACACAGTTTCCCAGATGGAGGCCAGCGGCTACGATCTGGATCCCCTCACCTGACGTGCGCATGCGGGTGTAACGGACGGCCATTTGTACTATAATCGATCCGGGAGGGGAAGGGGCATTCCCTTTCCCCTCCGCTCAAAGGCAGCGTGCAAAGGGGTGTAACATGAAAGGGAAAGTATTTCAAAAGTGCCTGCCGTATATCTTCATAGCGCCCACATTTGTAACGCTGTTTATCTTCCTTTACCTTTCCGTGGGCGTTTCCTTCGGCATCTCCCTGACCGACAAGATGGCCTCTCCTGCATTGGAAACGCGTTTTGTGGGCCTGCAAAACTTTCAAGATCTGCTCAGCGACAGAATCTTCTGGCTCTCCTTCAGAAATCAGGCGGTCATCAGCGTGTTCGCGGTATTCAACAGCTGCTTTTTCCCGCTGCTGGCCGCGCTTTTGCTGTTTCTCCTGCGGAACCGCCGCAGGGCCAGCGCAGTGCGCATCGCCTTCGTGTTGCCCATGCTCGTACCCTCCATCGTCACAATCCTCATCTGGAAGTTCCTATACAACCCAAACTTCGGCTTCAACAGCATACTCAAGATGCTAAACCTCAATTGGCTCACGCACAACTGGCTCAACGAGAGAAGCACGGCGCTATGGTGCGTGGTGCTTTTGGGCTTTCCCTTTGTTTCGGGCATGTACTTCCTGCTGTTCCACGCGGGAATCAACAATATAGACAATTCGCTTTACGACGCGGCGAAGGTTGACGGGGCTACGAGCTGGGTCATCGTACGCCACATACAGCTTCCCAGCGTGTGGCCCTACGTCCAGGTGGTTGCCACGCTCAGCCTCATCTCTAGCCTCTCCAGCTTTGGGCAGGTTTCCGCGCTGACTGGCGGAGGG
>CALVTV010000079.1 GCA_944363005.1 uncultured Clostridia bacterium
GCATCGAGATCGAGGAGAACAGCGAACTGGATCTGCTGGTCGCCTACAAGGCGCACGAGAACGACCCGCGCATCCCCGCCGTCTGCGAGGATATGGCCAAGGAGATGGGCGAGGGCTGCTATTATCCCGAGCTGAGCGCGCGCATGGCCGAATTTGTGCCGGTTGCCCGCGCGATTCTGGGCGTGCGCAACCTGAAGATCATCACCTTCGGGCCGCGCCCGCAGGACTTCTTTGCCTGCAACGCGCCGATTCAGGGCCTGTACGAGCTGGGCGGGGAGGTCGAGGAAAACAGCGAGCTCGACCTGCTTGTCGCCTACAAGGCGCACGAAAACGACCCGCGCATCCCCGAGGTCTGCGCGGATATGGCGCGGGAGATGGGCGAGGGCCGCTATTATCCCGACCTGGGCGCGCGCATGGCGCAGTTTGAGTTGACGCTGCTGGACTGGGCAGAGGCGCACAAGGGCAGTCGCGCCTATGTCGCCTTCGCCAACAAGTGCTGGCCCGCGTTCCCAAGCCAGTTCGGGTTTGAGCCGTGCTACGTCAATTCCCGGCTCGCCTCGCGCGGCATCCCGGTCGCCTGCGAGGTGGACATCTACGGCGCGCTGAGCGAATACATCGGCATGTGCGTCTGCGAAGATGCCACGACGCTGCTGGACATCAACAACACCGTGCCCGCCTACATCTATGACGAGGAGATCGCCGGCGTGTTCGACTACAAGCTCTCGGATACGTTCATGGGCTTCCACTGCGGCAACACGCCCAGCTGCAAGATGTGCGCCGAGCGCGCGGTGAAGTATCAGCTGATTCAGCACCGGCTGCTCGAGCCCGCGGGCAGCGAACCAGACTTCACGCGCGGCACGCTGGAAGGCGACATCGCGCCCAGCGAGATCACCTTCTACCGGCTGCAATGCGACGCGCAGGGCAAACTGCGCGCCTACATCGCCCAGGGCGAGGTGCTCCCGGTCAAAACGCGCAGCTTCGGCGGCATCGGCATCTTCGCTATCCCCGAAATGGGCCGCTTCTACCGGCACGTGCTGCTGCAAAAGCGCTATCCGCATCACGGGGCGGTCGCCTTTGAACACTGCGGAAAGGCGCTGTTTGAGGTGATGAAGTTCCTGGGCGTCGAGGACATCGCCTACAACCAGCCCGCGTCGCTCCCGTATCCGACGGAGAACCCCTTCGCCTGACGCCGTTGCCCGCCGCAAAGCGGGGTCAGCCCACGCCGGGATGGGAGAGGGTGTCGTGCGGATCGGGAAATTCGCACCAGCGCTCAAAGCCGTCCAGCTCCTCGAGCACGACGGCCTGCGTGAGGCTTCCGTCCGCGGGGCTGATATAGAGCACGATGCCAAAGGGCAGGCGGCCTTCGTAAAAGGGCTGCCTGTTTTCGGGTTTGAGTTTGAAACAGACGCGGTAAACCGCAGGTTCGCCCTCATATTGACGGTATGAAATCGACGATTTGCAGAGGCTGAGCGCCTGCGCGGAAAAGCCCTGTTCCCCGGCGGCTTGCGTCGCGCGCTCCATGGCTTCCCGGGGCGAAATCTCGTCTTCTGCCGACAGGGCGTAGGGCGTCGTCAGCAGTTGGCGCAGCGCGAGCATGTCCTCATCCTGTGCCTGCGCGAGCTCCGGGAGCAGCGCGCGCTGCTCTTCACGCAGTCGAGCGAGGTTTTCCACCGTGAAAAACGAATCGTCGTACAACAGGGACAGCGTTTCGCTCACCGTTTGCGTGACCTCGACGGACTCAACGGGCGGCTCCGCAGGCCGGTTTATGATCTGTTCAACCCGGCCCTCAGGCGTAATCTGCGCCAAAAACACGTTGCCCGCCGCATCCTCAAATTCCACGTCCCAGCGCTTGCACAGCGCGCCGCTTGCGTCCTCGGTCAGCATGTACTGCACATAGCGCGTGGTTCCATCGAGCACACCGGCGCCCCACGCTTCCCGGATGCAGGCGGCGGCCGTTTCAATCGCCGTCTCCTCGCTGATTTCTCCTTCGGCGGGCAAAAAGCGCGTGCGCTGTTCCCGAAGGCCGCAGGAGACGAGCAGCGCATCCAGCCAGGCCTGCTCCTCAAGCGGCCAGGCGGCGGGGTAAAAGCCGTAGTCGAGCTTCATGAATTGCAGCATCCACGTCTCCTTGTACATGGAGCTGAGCCCGTCGAGCATCGGCTGCGTGAGTTCAATGCCGTTTTCCCGGGCGATGCGTATGATTTCGTCGGCTTCTTCCTGCGTGAAGCGGTCGCTCTCCTGGCGGATGCTCGCCGGGGCGATCACCTCTTTGACAAACGCCTTTCCGCTGAGCCACGCGATGGCCAGCGCGGCGCTTGCCATCAGCATCACGGCCAGAATGACGCCGACCGTCAGCCGCTTTTTGAATCGTTGCCCCTCTCGGGCACGCGAAAGCACACGCCGCGCCAGGTATGGGTCGGGCGAAAGGCCGGACAGCCGCCTTTGCTGGGCCAGGTGAAGCCGTCTTCTCAGTTCCCGGTCATCCACGGTCATTCCCCCTTTCGAGCGCGGTGCGCAGCGCTTTGGCGGCACGCTGTAGCCGGTTTGTGACCGTTGAGGGCGTGACGCCCAGCGCCGCGGCGACTTCCTTGACGCGCATGTCCTCAAAGTAGTAGAGCAAAACGGCTTCCCGCAATTTGATGGGCAACGCCATCACCGTCATGAGCAGATCCTCGTCCTCCTGCTCAAAGGGGACGCTTGCGGGCGGGAGCATCTCTGGCGTAACGCTTCGGTCGGTATGGCGCAGCCACGCGCTGCGGCGCATGTCCCGGCATGTGTTGATGGCGATGCGCATGAGCCAGGTCTTCTCCTGGCAGTCGCCCCGAAAGCGCCCCATCGCCCGGTAGGCCTTGAGGAAAGTCTCCTGCACGGCGTCTTCCGCGAGCATGGTGTCACGCAGAATCAGGTAACAAAGGCGCAAAAGCTGCGCCTGATACCGGTCAACCATGTCAACCAGCCGCTGTGCGCGGGGATCGGATTCCACTGGCGCTCACCTCCTTCTGCTGATTAGACGAGAGAAAGAGGCATAAATTTGAATGGCCGAAAAAAATCGGGCATGGGGGCGGGGGAAAAACTGTTCCGGAAAGTAAAAATGGAACGCTTTGGGGTACGATTCCCGCGGCCAGAGGCGACTGTCCGGATCAGACGGGGTTCTCCGCCCGCGTCACCACGTACGTTCCGGCGAGCATCACCAGCAACGCCAGCAGGAAGCCCGGCGTCGGCATTTCGCGGAAGATGAGCAGCGAGAGCGCCGTGCCGATGAAGGGCGCCACGGCGTAATAGGCGCTGGTCTTGGCCGCGCCCAGTTCGCGCTGCGCGTAGATGTACAGGGCGATGCTCAGCCCGTAGGCCACAAAGCCCAACCCCAGCGCCAGCAGCATGGGAACCAGGGCCGGCAGGGGTTCGCCGAGCGTCAGCGCGATGCCCAGCGAGCCGAGCCCGCAGCAGACGCCCTTGATGACGACGATCTCAAGCGGGTCCTTGTCCGAGAGCTTGCGGGTGCAGTTGTTCTCCAGGCCCCAGCAGGTGCAGGCCAGCAGCACGAAGAGCGAACCGGCCGAAAAGGACAGGCTTTGCACGTCCTGCGCGCACAGCAGCAGGCTGGAGAGCGTGACCAGCGCGATGCCCAGCCAGAGCTTGCGGGAGATGGCCTCGCCGAAGATCGCCCAGGCCAGGAGCGCCGTGGCCACGATTTCAAAGTTGTTGAGCAGCGAGGCGTTGGCCGCCGAAGTCCGCGAGATACCGGCCATCAGCGCGATGGGCGCGGCGATGTCCAGCGCGACCATGCCGGCCGTATACGGCAGGTCGCTCCGCGTGAGCCGCCGCTCGTGCGGGGCATGGCCGCTGGCCCGCTGGACGCCCCGGAGCAGCAGCATGCCCAGGCCCGCGCCCAGATACAGAAATGCCGCCATCATCGTCGTGCTCACGCTGCGCAGCAGCAGCTTGGACAGCGGCGAATTGAGCGCATAAAACGTCGCGGCCAGCACGGCAAACGCCACGCCCCGCGCGTTGCGGTTGTGCATGCAAATCCCCCTCTCACTTCATAAAGCGATCGAGCGCGTTTGAAAGATCCTCCAGCGCCTTGGCGTCGCCCTCGCGCACGGCGTCGGCCACGCAGTGTTCAATGTGATCCTTGAGCACTTCGCGGCTGATGCCGTTGATGGCCGATTTGACGGCCGCCAACTGCGTGAGCACCTCGCAGCAGTCGCGGTCATCCTCAACCATGTCCCGAATGGCTTGCAGGTGGCCGATGGCCCGCGAGAGCCTGTGAACGACGGCCTTGGTGTGCGTGTGCGGCATATCGCATTCCTCCTTCATATCCCCCCCGGGGGGATATGGAAACAAGATAACATAAATTTCGACGGATTGCAAGAGGCGCTTGCCTTTGGCATCGCCGTATGGTATACTGAATGCAAATAAGACGAACGGGGTGAGCAGATGAAGTCTACTTCCTGCAAGTGATTTGAACAAGGCTATGCGCTCAAAGGGGGCCGTCTGCGCCTTTGGGGAGCGTTGTGCCTGCATGCAGGAAGGGTCTCCGTCTGTTTCCATACCGCCATACCGCCGCACGGGAGTGCGGGGGGTTTTTGCGATGCGGGCTGCGGGCTTTCCTGCGGTCCGTTTTTGTGTATCGCAAGGAGGAAGCGTGCATGGCGAGAATCAAAGTGGAGAATCTCTCGTTTTCCTATCCGTCCAGTCATGACCCGATCTTTGAAAACGTGAGCTTTGAGATCGATACGGACTGGAAACTCGGCTTTGTCGGGCGCAACGGCCGGGGCAAGACGACCTTTTTGCAGCTGTTGCTCGGCCGGTATGCCCATGGGGGCAGGATCATCAGCCCGGTCGGTTTCACGTATTTCCCTTATCCCGTCTCCGGCGGCGAGCGGCCCGCATGGGAGGTCCTGCGGGAGGTCTGCCCCGGTGCGCAGGACTGGGCGCTCACGCGCGAGCTTCGCGCCCTCGGGATGGATGTGCAGGCGCTGGAGCGGCCGTTTTGCTCGCTCTCCGGCGGCGAGCAGGCCAAGGCGCTGCTGGCGGCGCTCTTCCTGCAGGAGGGAAACTTTCTGCTGATCGACGAGCCGACCAACCACCTGGACGCGCAGGCGCGCGCGAGCGTTGCCGCGTATTTGCAGAGCAAGAAGGGGTTCATCCTCGTTTCGCACGACAGGCGGGTGCTCGACAGCTGCGTAGATCACATTCTGGCGATCAACCGGGCCAACATCGAGGTGCAGAGCGGGAACTTTTCCTCGTGGATGGCCAATTTTGAACGGCAGCAGGCGTCCGAACTCGCGCGCAAGGAACAGTTGCGCCGGGAGATCGACGGCACGCCCCGCTCTGCGCGGCAGGCCGACGCCTGGAGCGACCGGTCGGAGGCCGTAACGCGCGCCAACGGCCCCGTGGACCGGGGATATATCGGGCACAAGGCCGCCAAGATGATGAAGCGCGCCAAGGCCATTGAGGCGCGGCGGGAGAAGGCCATCGAGGAGAAGGCGGGCCTGTTGCGCAACTTCGAGGAGGCGGAGGCCATCAAGCTCGTGCCGCTCCTCTACCGCGCCAAGACGCTCGTCTCCCTGCGGGAGGTGGCGCCCGCCTACGGCGGCAGGCCGGTCTGCGCGCCGGTGACGTTTGCGGTGGAGCGCGGGGAGAGGATTGCGCTGCGCGGGCGCAACGGGAGCGGCAAGAGCAGCCTGCTTCGCCTGATGGCCGGCGAGGACATCGCCTACAGCGGCACGCTGCGCATCGGCTCGGGCCTTATGATCTCGTGCGTGCCGCAGGACACCTCCTCGCTTCGCGGCACGCTCACGGACTACGCCCGGGCGCGCGGGCTACCGGAGAGCCTGTTCAAGGCGATGCTGCGCAAGCTCGACTTTGAGCGCGTGCAGTTTGAAAAGCGGATGGAGACGTTCTCCGGCGGGCAAAAGAAAAAGGTGCTCATCGCCGCAAGCCTTTGCGAGCGCGCGCACCTGTACCTCTGGGACGAGCCGCTGAACTTCATCGATATCTATTCGCGCATGCAAATCGAGCAGCTGATTTTGACATACGCGCCGACGATGGTCTTTGTCGAACACGACGCCGCCTTCTGCGAGGCCGTCGCCACGAAGACCATCTCGCTGTGAGCGCCTCTGCGCAGGCAAAAAAACAGCCCCGGCACAGCGTACCGGGGCGCGAGCCGTTGGCCATAGAGGGCCGGCGGCTTTTTTTGCGGCCTGCGTGCGCAGGTCATACGACGTCAGAGGTGCAGATCCTTTTTGGAGAATATGGCAATGGCGGCGGCGTACAGCGCCACAGCCCCCAGAAGCAGGGCAAACATGCCGAGCAGCGCGCGGCTTTCTCCCGCGACCAGGCCGTTCGCGTCAAACAGGGTGAACAGCGAGAAGTAACGGGCCGCTTTTGCGTCCTCCGCGGCGTTGGCAAGCATTTGAAGCACGTACATCAGCGCGGGAATGCCAGCGCCGAACGCGAGGCTGGTCCTGGTTTCGGAGAACAGGCAGGAGGAGAGAAAGCATATCCCGCCGATGAACAGATGCAGGCACAGCAACCCGGCGTTGAGCGTCAGCAGCTCTCCGGCGGCCAGCTCCCCCGGGAAGCCCGTCATGGCCAGCGCGAGTTCCAGCGCCGTGCTGTAGGCCACAAGCAGGACAATGCCGCTGAGCAAAACGGACATCTGGGTGAAGGCGATGGTGCTGCGCCGGACGGGCGCGGCAACCAGAGTGGCCATGGAGCCATTGTCCACGTATTTGGCGATCAGGCCGTTGCCGCGCAGGATGCAAAAGAGCATGGGGAAGATCAGCAGAATGAATCCGTACAGGTAGGAGATCATGAAGCCGATCAGGCTGGTTGCCCCGGCGCGCATGCCAACGGAAGCCATCAGCTCCGGCATGACGGCGTAAAAGCTGTCCAGAGTCGCCATCATTTCGGGCTCATACATCCCGATGATGACGCTGACATACAGCGTGATGACGGCGGCAAGGATCAGCAGCAGCTTGACGCTGCCCTTCATCTCGCGCCGGTAGAGCGTAGCGTTGATCATTTGCCGTCACCTCCGTAATAGTGCATGAAGATGTCCTCCAGGCGCTGGCGGGCGCGCAGGGTTACCGTGCGGCCGTCACATGTGCCGCCGAAATCCCGGGCAAACGCCTGCGCGGTCTGCTCGGAATCCAGCGTCACGCGGTAGGTGCGCACGTGGCGCGCCCGCAGCGCCTCCACCGAGTCCACATCCACCAGTTTCCCCTGGCGAATGATGCCCACGCGGTCGCAGGTGCGCTCCACTTCCTCAAACATATGGCTGGAGAGCAGAAGCGTCTTTCCCCGGCGCTTTTCCTGTTCCACCAGCTCCACAAACCGGCTCTGCATCAGCGGATCCAGTCCGCTGGTTGGCTCATCCAGAATCAAAATCTGCGGGTCGTGCATGAAGGCGGCGACGATGCCCAGCTTTTGCTTCATGCCCTTGCTCATCTTGCGGATTTTGCCCTTGGGGTCAAGCTCGAAGCGCTCGAGCATCTCCCCGGCGCGGTGATCCTTCCCCAGTTTCCTGTAGCCCGCGAGGAAAGCGAGGAATTCCGTGCCGGTCATGTCGTCAAAGAAGCTGATCTCCCCGGGAATATAGCCCAGATTCCTTTGAATCTCGCTGCGGCCCGCGAAGCAGTCCACCCCGCCGATGGTGCAGCTTCCGGACTTGGGCCGGATAAATCCCATCAGGTGGCGGATGGTCGTGGTTTTGCCTGCGCCGTTTGGCCCCAGAAAGCCGAAGACCTCGCCTTCCTCAACCCGAAAAGACAGGTCGAACACGCCCTTCCCGCCGCCGTAATCGCGGGTGAGCTTGTCAACGCAGATGACACTCATAGCGCTTCCTCCTTATCAATGGCTTGGCGGGTTGAAGGCTTCGGGTGATCCTTGGAAAGAAAGCCTCAAACGGCGCCGTCACGGTCAATGCGCGCGAGGGAACAGGTTCAAGGCCGGGTGAACTGCCTTGAACCGTGTCATTCCGGGAACATTGTAACATGAGCAAGCGTGGCGGTCAACAATAGCCCTCCTGCCGCAGCTGATGGCCAAGCGCGGCAGGGGGGCTATTCGGTTTTCAAACAACGTAGCAGCGCACGGAGAGTTCAGCCCTGCATATAGCGCATCATGCCTTCCACGGCGTTGCGGGCGTCGCGCACGGCATGGGCCACGGTCAGCGAGCCATGCACCACGTCGCCCGCGGCAAACACGCCTTCGCGGGTGGTCATGTTGTGCGCATCGACGATCAGCAGGCCGCGCTCGGAGGCTTGCAGGCCGTTGGTGGTCTTGACGAGCTTGTCCTTGGGCCGCTGGTTGATGGCGATGATGGTCGTATCGGCGCGCACCAGCTCCTCCTCGCCCGCAACGCGGACGGGGCGGCCCGCCTCGTTGAGCACGGAGGCCCTGAAGACCGGGCCTTCGGGCGTGATGCGCTGGATGGATTTGCCGAAGTAGAACTCGGCGCCGTCCAGCCGGGCCGATTCCATCTCGTGGCTGCTGGCGGGCGACTTGCTGCCGCGCTGAAAGAGCATCACGCGGCGCGCGCCGTGGCGAAAGGCGGTGCGAGCGACGTCCATGGCGACGTTGCCCATGCCGATGACGGCGACGGTTTCGCCGACGCTGTATGTGCCCGGGCTGGCCAGGTAGCTGATGCCGAAGTGGACGTTGGAGAGCGTTTCGCCCTGGATGCCCAGCGTCGAGGGGCGCCAGACGCCCGTGGCGATGAACACGCAGGCATAGCCGTCGCGCTGGGGGTTGTCGATCATCAGGTCGCCGCCCATGACCACGTGGGGCCGGATGCGGATGCCCATCTCGATCAGGCGCGCTTTGTAGCGCTCCAGGATCGACTTGGGCAGGCGGAAATCGGGGATGCCGTATTGCAGCATGCCGCCGATGCGGTTTTCCTCCTCAAAGATGGTCACGCTGTAGCCTTCCTTGGCCAGCAGGATCGCCGCGGTCATCCCCGCCGGGCCGCTGCCGATGACGGCGACGGTCTTCCCGTTGAACGGGGGCTTTTGTACGACCATGCGGTCAAGGTAGGCGTCGGAGATGAACGTCTCGATTTCAAAGAAGTGCACGGGGGTGCCCTTGCGCCCGAGCACGCAGTGGCCGGCGCACTGGGCCATGTGGTCGCAGACCAGCGAGCAGACCAGCGACATGGGGTTGTGGTCAAAGAGCAGCTTGCCCGCGTCCATCAGCCGGTTCTCGCGAAAGAGGGCGATGACCTGCGGGATGGGCGTGCCCACGGGGCAGCCCTGCTGGCACATCGGGTTCTTGCATTGCAGGCAGCGGTTGGCTTCGTCGATGATTCTCATGCTCGTCTCCTCATCAGGTGATCGGCGCGGGGTTGAAGATGCACAGGTAGTTGTGCAGCGCGTGCTGCTCGGCAAACGGCTTTTTGCGGCCGCTGGCGACGTCGAGAATCATGTCAAAGAGCTCGGTGCCGACCTGCTCGATGGTCTTTTCGCCGGTGGCGACGCCGCCGGCCGAGATGTCGATC
>CALVTV010000080.1 GCA_944363005.1 uncultured Clostridia bacterium
GGAAGCCCCCACCGAGTTCGTCGGCGAAGAAACGGCGGATGTCATCGTCGTGGGCGCGGGTCTTTCCGGCCTGTGCGCCGCGCGCCGCAGCCTGGAGCTGGGCAACAGCACCATCATTCTGGAAACCGACCAGAACTACGACGTCCATGGCTTCCAGTGCGCCGCGCTCAATCCCGATCTTCTGCGCCGCGAGTGCGAACGTCTGGGCCTGAACTACGACGATTACAAGGTCGATGTCACGGACTTCGTCCGCAATTACATGACCACCCACAACAACCGCGCCAACATCGACATCGTCAAGTTGTGGGCGGAGCAGTCCGGTGCTGCCTTCGACTGGTATGAGGAGCTCATGCCGCCCAAGGGTGAGGATGGCAACTACGACTACCGCAGCATCCTCTACTTCCCGCGTCCGGAAGGCTGGGATATGACGCAGAAGGATCACAAGTACCGCACCTATCTGGGCACGGTGGACTTCACCTATCAGTCCTGGGCTCAGGCGGGCCACAATACGGTCGAATTCATTCAGGAAAAGGGCGGCATTTTCCATTATGGCGAGCGCGGCTATATGCTCACCCGCAACGCCGAAGGCAAGGTGGATGGCATCATCGCCAGCATCACGGATGCCAACGGTCAGGTCACGTACAAAAAGTACCACGCCAACAAGGGCGTGATCATGGCCACGGGATACCATGGCACGGCGAAGGATATCATGATGGAAATCGGCGTGGAAGAAGCGATGTACACCATCCGCAACGGCAACGACTTCCCGGCCTCTTCCGGCTTCGGCGGTTCCGGCGACGGCCATCGCATGCTCGTTTGGGAAGGCGCGGACATCGAGCCCTTCCGTCAGGCCGACGGCTGCACGCTCTCCCTGCTCGATCCGGCCGCCGGTTTGGCGCTCAACAACAACGGCAAGCGCTTCCACAACGAGGACGATCAGTGCTGGTCGCTCGGTCTGGAGCTTCGTTGGCAGCCGGGCCGCCGTCAGTGGAAGATCTACGACAAGAACTGGCGCAACTGCCTCGGCGCGCAGAACCTCTCGCATCAGGCCATCGAGCCCATCAATAAGACGCCTTGGACCATGCCCGGCACGCTCAACAACGAGTATGCTGCCGCTTACACCAATGGCACCAAGATGAAGGCAGACGGCACGCCCTGCGACGGCACCGAATTCTATCTGGATCTGCTGGAGAAGGAACTGCTGGCGGGCATCGGCGATCCCAACGGAATCACCGTCGGCAGCTACTGGAGCTGGCCGGGCGATATCCGCTACGGCGCCGAGACGCTTGAAGAGCTGGCCAAGATGGTCTATCCGGACAACGAAGCGGCGCAGGCCAACATGCTCAAGGAAGTGGCCGAGTACAACGAAATGTGCCATCAGGGCAAGGATACCCGCTATGGCAAGGCCGCGAGCATGCTCTTCCCGGTGGAAGAGGGCCCGTTCTTCGCCTTCTCTGCGGCTGCCGGTTCCGACGGCCGCATGGGTCAGGAAGGCATCATCTGCAATGAGCGCCTGCAGCCCGTCATTCCTTCGACCGGCGAGCCGATCGAGGGCGTGTATCTGGTCGGCGTGATCGTCGGCGGACGCCATGCCAACTGCTACATGACGCCCATGAGCGGCATGAACCACGGCTTCAACGTCACCTTTGGCAAGTGCGCCGCGGAATTCCTGAACGAGGATAATGCCTGATCGCATGACCACGAGGGGGCGGCGGTACACGCCGCCCCTTTCTTCAACGTTTGAAATGAGGAGGAGATCCGGATGCAGCTCAATGTGCATCTTCCTTTTTCCTACTATATGACGGAGGATCTGCAGAACCAGGCGCCGCTGTTTCAACCAGAGAATGCGCTGGTTGAAGCTTATCGAGATGCGCTCCTTCGCGAAATCTGCAGTCTCGGCGCGGACTTGGAAGATTGTACGATCGATTCCGTCTTCTTCCGCGGCGGCTACATGAGCTTGCTCGATCCCACTTCCTTCGCCCAGGTGATGGCGGGCATCCATCGCAGCTTTCACCTCGCCCGCGATGTGCAGGTTTCCGGCGTTCTCTTTCCCGGATCGCTCAATATGGCGCTCGCATCGGAATACCGAAACCATCATGTCCGGACGCTGTTTTTCGAAACGCCTTCCCTGCTTGCCCGCGAATGCGAAAAGCTGCGCTTGCCCAACGCGCTTCAGGCACTTGACCAAACGCTCTACTTCATGCAAAACTTTCAGCTGCCCGGCTTCAGCCTGCGGTTGCCCATCGGCATTTCCAGGCGTGACGAAGGCATCTGGACGCACATTCTGGGGCAGATTCGCCACTATCAGCCCGAATCCATCGCCTTTTTCCCTTTGAGGGCAGAGATTGAAGAGCATCCCATGTTCTTGGCAACTTGCCAAAGCCTGCTCAAAGAAGGCTATGTGTCCCCTGCTCCTCTGCTGCTGACACGCTCCGTTGAGCCCAAATGGGTGCGTTATCTGGCGGCGGACGATGAAGTTTTGGGTGTCGGATTGGGTGCCCAAACGCGCGCCGAAGGCTTTAAAACCCGCAACACCACAGATCTGCAGCGCTATCTCAAATACAGCGGCGATTATCGGCAGCTGATCACCTCCGTCGAAGAGATTCAGCCAAACGCGCTTTGATCCTCTGCACCAATACAAAAAACCTCTCGAAGCAAGGCAAATGTGCCTGCTGTGAGAGGTTTTTTTCATCTGTTGCGCCGCGCCTGATCGGATTGAGTTTGCTCCGCATGCGCGCTTCCCAAGCCAAACCCGTCTGCATTGATGGCTACATGCCAGAGCCGCTCCGGTTTCCCTGTCGAATCGGGAGTTCGTTAGCCCGTCTCCCGATTCGGGGAATTTGAATTCGCACTTTTCAGCAAAAAACAGCTAAACAACACTGACAAACCGTTCACCGTTTCCACGCCTTTACTTGAGCAGGCGAACAAAGAAACTGCGGCTGATTTCAATGTCGGTCTTAGGACAGAGCTCCTGGCAGCAATAGCAGCGAATGCATTTTTTGAGCTGAATATGAGGCCGATTCGCCGCGTCCATGGTGATCGCCTTCCCCGGGCATGCGCGAACGCACGTGCCGCATCCATCGCACTGTCGGTGCGTAAACACAGGCCGTGGCCGAAACGCTTGCGGCAACCGATTCACCCAGTTGACCCAACCGCTCTTCCTGCTGCGCATCGGAATATCAAAATCCCGTTGAATCAGCGGTTCAATGGGATCTCCAACGCATTCATACGGAACGAGCAAGCCCCGTCTCTTCGCCGCTAAAAGCGTGGTCACTTCTTCCGCGCGCAAACCAATCAGACGCGCACCGACCGCATCCACAAGATGCGCGTTCGTTCCCCCGATCAACGCGCCAATCCTGCGCGGCTGGCCTCCGGATGGTCCTTCGCCCTCCATGCCTTCAATGGCATCCAGAATCGAAAAACAGGGCTTCACGCAACCGCAAAGATCGACCAGCATATCCGAAAAGACGTCCGTCTGCGGATATCTCGCGTGGTACTCCACCTTCGTGGTGCCCGGCACAAGTCCGAATAGATTCTTGACGCATCCCGTCATGGTCGTCAAACCGTGGGTTTTGAGCTTTCCGACACAAATGACCGCGTCCACATGGTCGAGCACCCCGATCACATCCAGATGCTTCGCCACCACCGCTTCCGGATAAAAGCGCGTAGCCGTGCTGAAATCATCGTTGATCTGGCAACCCGTCTCTTCCGCCACAGCCCGAATCCCGCAGGTTTCGTATACGCCGGAAAGCATGCCGCGCGTATACGGACCGCCCGGGCTGTCAGCCAAAATGGCGACGCCGCCCGCCTGCTGGATTGCTTGCGCAATAGCCCGGGCTACCTCCGGGTGCGTGGTCGTCGCGCGTTCCGGTTTGCGCTTCATCAGCAAATTGAGCTTGACGAGCACCCGCATGCCGGGCCGCACAATCTGTTGAATGCTTCCGAACTGCTCAAAGATCTCCCGGACAGCCGCTTCCACACGCTCTCTTCCGTAATCCGGACAGTTCGCGACGGCAACCCGTTCCATGCTCAAACCTCCTTGCTTTGCAACACCCGCTCAATGATCTGCGCAACGCCGCATTCGTCATTTCGCCCCGTCTGATACCGGCAAACTTTGCGAACTTCTTCTACGGCATTGCCCATCGAAACGCTATGATAAGCATAGCGCAGCATGCTCAAATCGTTTTGCGCATCCCCGACCGCCATCACCTCTTCGCGCGTCAAACCGAGATACCGCGCCATCCGCTCCAGCGCTTCGCCCTTACCCGCATGCGGGGGCATGATCTCGATGTTGTCGGGTGAAGAGCTCGTGATTGCAAGTTCCGGAAAAGCAGACTGAAGTTCCTTTTCAATTTTTGCAATGCGGTCTGTTTCTGAAAAGCGTCCTCTGATGAACAGCTTCATGGTTCCCCGCTCCAGCGCAGCGCGAACCGCCGTTTCGCCATAATCGACTTCCACGAGCTTGCGCCTTGCCAGGTGATATTCCGGATATTCCGCGGTAGGAATTGTGCTCACCCGGCCATCCTCCAAGGCGTTAATCATCAACCCCTCGTCCCGGATGTAATCCAATACAGCCAGAGCATCGCGCGGTTCCAGTGTGCGCCGCCAAAAAACATTGCCCTCCGGGAGTGGCGCATCCGCCGCGCGCGTTCCGTTGCAGGCAATCAACATGCACGGCAAGCCCAACCGGTGCGCAAAATCGCTCGCATCCTCCAGCATGCGGCCGGTGCTGATGCAGATATGAATACCCGCCTGTATGGCGCGTTCCATGGCCAGGGCATTGCGCGGAGGAACCGTCGCGTGGTCGTTGTCAAGCAGCGTGCCGTCCATGTCCAACGCAATCAGCCGAACCCTTTTCACGGATCATCCTCCTTTTAGAATGGACTGTCGGTCGAAATACAGACCCCATCCAAATACGCCAACGCACCCGTTGCGTGAAAGCACATTTTTGTTGCCCAGAGCTGCTGGCGCCGAAGCCCCAACCGGCGGTTGAGCATGCGGTCGCCGTACTTGTCGTCCCCAAGAATGGGATGTCCGACATGCGCCAGATGCGCACGGATCTGATGCGTTCTTCCTGTGATCAGTTCCACTTCCAACCTCGCAAATTCCCCCGGTTCAAGCACCCGGTATCCCGTGAGAATCTCCTGCGCTCCATGCGCCGGATAATCCGTCACCGACACGCGCGAAAGCTGCGCATCCTTGCGCAACCATGCCCGCATGACCTGCTCCGGCTTGGTAGGGCACCCCTTGACGCAGCATGTATAGAACTTCTGAATCGTGCGCTTTGAAAATGCCTCATACGCCGCGTCGAAGGACGCCTCATCCTTCGTAAGCAAAAGCAGACCGCCGGTCTGTACATCAAGACGATGGCAAAGCCGAACACGGTCTGTATTTTCCTCATGGGATTTCAGGTACGCGATTGTGCGTGTCAACGCGCTGTCCCCTTCCAAAGGATTCTCCTCCTGTTGCGAAGGGACTCCCTGTGGCTTGTTGATCACAATCACATGTTCATCCTCAAAGACCACCTGCGGAAGTGGCAATTCCTTTTGTGTATCCCGAAGGAAACGCTTGGGCCAAAAGACGCGAATCTCCTGCCCTTCGCATACGCGAACGTCTCCGGTAATTCGTACGCCATCGATGCGCACATCCCGGCACTTGATCGCTTCCCGAACCGCCCATTGCGGTACATCGACCGCCGTCTGCGTCAGCAGTCGGGAAAGCATCAATCCATCCTTCTCCCGTGGCACGCGTATGATCATCGCCATGCCCTCCTCACTCGTATCACTGGAACGACGCACTCTCACCGCACTCAATCCACTTGGGCGTCATATAATACATGGCCGTCAACGCCCCACGCATCGCCCCCGAAAGGTAAACAATCAAAGAAGATTGCAGCACGTCTTCCATCGCCTGCAACGGCGCCCCCTGCTTGCAAAGATAGCGAATGTTTTTTGCCACATCCTGCGCATTCAGGCCGTTGCGCAGCGCCCCCGCAATAGCGCGCTCCAGTTCTCTCTGGAGCGGAATCTCTTCCGGCAAAATATCCAAAGCAACACTCATGGGCGAT
>CALVTV010000081.1 GCA_944363005.1 uncultured Clostridia bacterium
TCCAGGCTGACGGGCAGCGTGCGCGCGCTGTAGGCGGTCGTGCCGCTGACGCTCGCGGGGTTCATGCCGTCCTTGCTCGCGGTGAGCGTGATGTCGTAATTGCCCTCTTCGGGCAGCTCCACCAGCAGCGAGAACGAGCCGCTGCTCTTCGCCTCGCCCATCGAGAGCATCTGCATGGCGCCGCTGCCGTCGGGTGCCTCCGCGCGAAGGGTCGCGCCCGATTCGGTGGTGCCGGTGATGGTGATGGCGCTCACGTTCGTCTCGGCGGGGATGCTCGCCGTCAGCTCGACCGTGCGCACCGGTTCCGGAATGCTGGCCGTCACGGTCAAATCCGCAATGCGCGAACGGAACGTGGTCAGGTCGCGGTTGCCAAAGCGCCCGCTTTGAATCTGCCAGTCGAGGATGATGTACATCCCGTTGCGAACGCTCACATAGCGCAAGCCGCGGCCCACGGTCACATCCCCGCGCGTGACGGTGTAATGGATGTAGAGCCAGTAGACGCCGCCCTCAATCTGCCATTCCACGTCCTGCGCGCGGTAGCCGGTGGTTTCAAACAGCTCGTTGTTCTGCGCGCGGTTGCGCATGGTGCGCCGCTGCTCGTCGGTGACGCGCTCCATGTCGTAGATCTCGTCGGAGAGGTCGTCCTGCATCGTCAGCACGCTGAGCCATTGGGTGAAGTCCGGGTTGTAGGCCCGGCTCTGGATGCCCTGCGCGCGCAATTCCTGCGCAAGCGCCTGCGCGTCAATCCCCGCGTCCTCCAGCAGCTGCGCGTAGGTCGTGCAAAGCTGGGGGGAGACGACCAGCCAGGTATCCGGGTAATCAAAGGAAAGGTACGCGCTGTCCATGTCGATGCGCTGCGCGCACGCGTGTGCGGCCAGCAGGCACAGCACGGCCAAAAGGGTAAATAGGCGTTTCATATGCGTTCCTCCGCTCGCTTCACAGGATGTGTACGAGCATGTTGCCGTTTTCGTCGATCTCCAGTTCAAGCAGCCGCTCGCGCTCCAGCGCGCGCAGCACATCCGAAAACCGGCGCAGGCCGACGGCGCGCTCCGTAAAGTCTGGATATTCCGCCTGCACGGCCGATTTGAGAATCGAAGGGTTCACGCGATCAAAGCCATCCTCCTTGTACTCGGCGAGGATGCGCGCAAAGACCTTGACGAAGTTGTCGGTGTTCAGCTGTTCGCCGCTGGCGCGGTGGGTGGTGTTGAGCCGGACGATCAGATTGAACTGCTCGGCGGCGACCGAAAAGGAGCCAAATTGCTGGGCAAGCCGGGTGAGCAGCTTGCCAAAGGTCGAATACCCGACGCTCTTCTCCGCAAAATTGGGGCGCAGGCGCAGCAATACGCTCTTGACCTCGGAGGCGAGCATCTCGCCGCTCCCGTTTTCCTCCAGGATCGTGACGATCAGGTCGTTGACGTCCTTGAGCGTGAGCGCCTCGCCCACGGCCACGCCGGGGCGCTCCTTGCCGCTGGCGACGCTCTCCAGGAACTGGAACTCGCTGCATGCGTTCATGAATACGTTGCTGGCGGCTTCGCTTCGCGAGATGCCCAGCACGAACTTGCCCATGCTCTTGAGCTTGCCCACCAGCGGCACGTAGTCGCTGTCGCCGGAGACGATGCAGAAGCTGTCGATCAGCTCGTTGCGAAAGGCGACGTCCAGCGCGTCGATGACCAGCTGAATGTCCATGCTGTTCTTCTGGCTGCGGCCAAAGCGCAGGCTCGGCACGACGGAAAACGTGTTGGACAGCAGCGTCTCCTTGAGGTCGGAGTAGCTGTCCGTATAGCCGTAGACCTTGCCGATGAGGATGTCGCCGCGGATTTTGACGCGCTCGATCACGTCCATCAGCATGCTCTTCTTGCCGCCGCAGTTTTCAAGGTCGACAAACAGTGCAAAATGCGATGCCATAGCCGCTCCTTTCCGCTCACCAGCTGCCGTTGACAAAGTCCGACATGTTGGAGGAGAGCTTGAGGATGCGGTTTGTAATGCGCTCGACATCGTCGCCCTGGGCGATGACCGGACGGTAGTCCGTGCCGTCATCCAGCTCGGTCAGCCGCAGCGGCACGATCGTCAGTTCCGGCGCGTCGGCGTGGTCCTCGTAGACGGTGAACGTCAGCCGGGCGGCATAGGCGTCCCGGTCGTCCGGATCGACATTGCCGCCGAAGACGAGGTTGCCCAGCGAGTAGAGGATGTACGTGTCGTCGTACTGCTCGATGCCCTGCACGATGTGCGGGTGATGGCCCACGACGATGTCCGCACCGGCGGCGATGGCCTGGCGGCCGATGTTGCGCTGTTCGCGGGTGAAGTCGTCGCGGTACTCGCTGCCCCAGTGGAAGGACGCGATGACGATCTGGCAACCGGCCTCGCGCAGCGCCTGCACGTCCTTGCTGATGTCCTTCTTCTCGTTCTGGTAGGGGAAGCAGTAGCCGGTCATGCCGACCTTCACGCCGTTCTTTTCAAAGATGCCCAGCTCGCCGTTGCCCGAGACGATCAGCCCCGCCGCCTGCAAATTGGCGATGGTGTCCGCCTCGCCCGTTTCGCCGTAATCGACGATGTGGTTGTTGGCGATGTTCACCGCCTCCACGCTGCCCAGCGTCAGGATGTCGGTGTATTCCGCCGGTCCCTTGAAGTTGTAAAGCTTGTCCTTGGCGTCGTCCGACTCGGTGAGCGTGCCCTCGAAGTTGATGAGCGTCAGGTCGTCGCTGCCGAACAGGTCCGTCAGCCCCGAGAAGAACCAGCCCGCGCCCTCGCGCGCATAGACTTCCTCAAAGCAGTCGTCGCGCTTGCGCAGGTCGTCCGTGGAGCCGAGCGTGGTGTCGCCCGCCACGGTGATGGTGAACGTCTTGGGCCAGGCCTCCACGGGCTTCAGTTCCGGCATGCTGCTCTCCGACTCCCGGGTATAGGTCAGGTAGGGAGAGGTCAGCTCGTAATTCATCTGCGCCGCGGCGGGAGCCGCCAGCACCGTCATCATCAGTATCAGAGCAATCAAACGCTTCATGGGTTCCTCCGTTCTGTCGTTCAGGGGTTCACTTTGAATCATACCACAGGGAAAAGGGATTCTTCAAGTCTTGCGCGGCGGGATTTGCCGTGCTATGCTGTGTACATCATCAAAAACAAGGGGGAAAACGCATGGCCGATCCACACACCCGCGCCCTGTTGCGCGAGATTCTGCGCCTGCTTCTGGCGGAGCGGCCGGACGCCGGGCTGCTCTACGTTCCGCGCGGCGAGGCAGGCCAGCGCCGCATGATCGACGCATTGCTCTCCATGCGCCCGCCGCAGGCGAAAAACGAAGCGCTCGACGCGCTGCTCAGCGAACTTCGGCGCTGAGCGCATCGCCGACCAGCGTGCCGCGCAGCAGATTGCGAATGCGCGGCGTTTCAAACCGGCTGTCGATGAGCAGCAGACTGCCCTCGTCGCTGTCGGTGCGGATGAGCCGTCCCGCCGCCTGAATCACGCGCACCATGCCCGGCAACACCATCGCCATCAGGAAGCCGTCCTCGCCCTGCGCGTCGTAATACGCCTGCATCGCGCGCACCTGCGCGTCCGGCCGGGGCATGCCGGTGGAGACGACGATCACGTTTTGGAGCCGGCGGCCCGGCAGATCAATGCCCTCGGAAAACGCGCCGCCCAGCACCGCAAAGAGCACCACGCGCGCCCCGGCCTGCTCGTCAAACGCTTCGAGCAGCGCCTTTTTTTCGTCTTCGCTCATGCCGCGCCGTTCGCGGGCAAAGGCGGTCTGGGCAAGACCCGCTTCCCCGAGCACGAGTTCCCCAATCCGCTCCATGTACGCGTAGGACGGGAAGAACACCAGCGTGTGGCCGGGATAGCGCGAAAGGTGCGCGCAGATGGCCTGCGCGACCTGCACAGCCGTCGCCTCGCGCGAAGCGTAGCGGATGTCGATGGGCGCGACGTGCGCGCGAAGCTGCCCCGGGTCAAACGGCGAGGGCAGGTTCAGGCAGGCGTCGCCCTCGAGACTGCCCAGCGTGCGGCGGGCCGCGTCAAAGGGCGCGAGCGTCGCGGAAAAATAGACCGTGCCCCGCGCGCGTTTGGACGCGGCGAGCACCTCCGGGGCGGCGTCCAGGCATTGCAGGCGCAGCGCGGCGTGTTTCTCTGCTCCTTCGGTGAGCACCGCGTAGCGCGCGTCAAACCGGCCCGCCGCCAGCAGATAGGCGGATGTCAGGCGAAAGACCTCCGCCGCGCAGGCGCTCCCCTCCAGCGCCAGTTGCTCCCCGGCGCGCTCAAGCAGCGTCTCCACGGCGCCCGTCAGCGCCCCCGGCGGCGCTTGCAGGCTGTCAAACTCCGGGCTTTCGGCCAGGGCGGTCAGCGCGCGCAGGGTTGCGCTCAGCGCCCGGTAGAGCGGCGCTTTGCGTCCGTGGGCCGCGCCCACCTCGCGGCGAAGGCGGCGCAGTTCCTCCGCACCCACTTCCCCGGAATACGCGTCGCGCACGCGCGGGGCGAGCTGATGCGCCTCGTCCACCAGCAGGCAGGCGGGCAACAGCGACTCGATCGCCACAAACGGGTCGTAGACGTAGTTGTAATCCCCGACGACCACATCCGCCACGCGCGCCAGCTCCAGCGACAGCTCAAACGGGCACAGGCGGTATGCGCTTGCCAGCGCCTCGATGCCGCCCCGGTCAAAGACGCCGGGCGCATGCATCGCCTGCAAAAGCGCCTGCGGCAGCCGGTCGTAAAACCCGCATGCCAGCGGACAAACCAGGCAATCGCGCGTTTCCCGCGGGCAAACCTTGTCCTTGGCCGCGATTTCCACGGCCAAGACGCGCGCCCCCGCCTGCGAAAGCGCGCGCAGGGCGTTGACCGCCGCCTCCCGGCCCGTGACCCGCGCCGTCAAAAACAGCGCGCGGGGGCAAAGGCCGCGTCCGACCGCCAAAAGCGCGGGATAGAGCGCCGCCATCGTCTTGCCAATGCCCGTGGGCGCCTGCGCAAAGAGGCGCTTGCGCTCGCGAATGGCGACATATACGTTCTGGGCAAAGCGGCGCTGCCCCGCGCGGTACGCGGCAAAGGGAAACGCCAACGCGCCCAGCGAGGCATCGCGCGCCTGCCTGCGGGCGAGTTTTTCCTCCTCCCAGGCGCACGCGGGCGCGCAGAGCGCATCAAAGTCCGCCCGCAACTGCGCCGCCGTCCGCTCTTCCTCGTACGCGCGAAGCGGCTCGCCCCGGCCCCCGACATACAGCACGCGAAGGGCAACCCGCTCAAGCGCCTGCGCCTGGCAGAGCATGTGGCCGTACACGCGCACCTGCGCGCTGTGAGCGGGGTCAAGCGGGCTGTCCGGCGCGCCCAGTTTGATCTCCTCGACGAGCGTCATCCCGTCCTCCCGCACGCAGATGCCATCTGCCCGGCCGCTCACCCGCAGCGTGAGGCGCTCCCCCTCGTAATCGGCGGTGAGCGCCACTTCCGCGCGGTATTGCTTTTCCCGTTCGCCGCTCTGCCTCGCCCGGTGCGCCATCGCGCCCTCGCGCATGCGCCGCAGTGCGCCCGACGCCGGGGTCAGATCGCTCTCGTGCAGCGTGGCGTCCACCACAGCATGCACGCTCAGGCGAACTACCGCCTTCTTTTCGCTCATGCCCTTCGCCTTCCGCGCGCAATCAGCGCAACCAACAGCACAAAGCCCGCCAGCGAACCCCATTCCGCAAGCCGCCAGGTCAGCGGTTCCTCAAACCAGACGCGCACGCTGAGCGCATCCGCCGCCTCGGGCACATACAGCCGAATGACGTTGTTCTCCCCGCGGCGCACGCTGCATGCCTGTCCGTTCGCCTGCGCGCGATACCAGGGGTAATAGGCAAGCGGCAATTCCAGATACTGCATGTTCTGCGTCCCCGAGAGCTCCAGGGAGAGGGTCGTCCCCTGCTTGTCAAACGCCGTCACCTGCGCGTCACAGCCCGCGGTCAGCACATCGCCCACGGCAAACGCGCTCTTTTCCGTGCCGAAGTACGTGTATTCATATTGAATGATTCGCGAATCCAGATAACCGTCCCGCGCGAGGAAGATTTCCTGTCCGGCGTAGTCCTGCATGACCCACCCGGCAAACACCACGCTCAGCGCGAGCGCCAGCGCCGCGCCTGCCCGTTCAAAGCGAGGCAAACCGAGATAGCCGCAGGCCGCCGCAATGCACAAAAACGCCGTTGCCGGGCCAATCAACCGCCACGGGAACTGAATCTGCATGAAGAACGTGGAATACGGCGCGGACAGGCTGCACAGCCACGCCCAGGGGAAAAATGCCGTAGAACAGAGCATGGCCAGCGTTCCCAGGCCCAGGAAGGCGACGGGCAGTTTGCCGCGCACCGGCTGGCTTTCCGGTTTCGAGCGCACATAGCGCACGAGCAGCAGCAGCGCACAGCCCACGAGCACCGCCAGGCCGGTCTGTGTGCCGATCGTTCCGGCCAGCTTCTCCCCGACCTTGGGCGTATCGCCCGTGCCGCCCGCAAACGGCATCAGCAACGCCCCCAGCGTCTGCACGTAGCGGTCGGTATGCAGCACCACGCTGGTGCTGATGTCCTCCGCGGAATATTCGAGGAACGGCACCAGGAACCCCAGCGAACAAAGCACCGTCAACCCGGCGGCTTTGACGCAGGCGAGGATACGCCGCGGCTCGCGCACAAGGCGCGGCAGTGCGCACAGGGCCGCGAGCGCGCAGAAGCCCACCGCAAAGAGCGTGCTGAGCAGATGGCTCATGAACACGCCCGTCATCGACAGCGCAAGCAGCGGCCAACGGCGCTCATCGCGCAGGAGCACATCGACCATGGCGCAGATCATCAGCGGGAAGAAGATCATCGCCAGGCTTTCCCCGAACGTCGCGCGCGTATACAGATTGACCAGCCGGTAGACGCTGAGCGTATAGAGCACGGACGCGCAGACGGCGATTTCGCGCGAATCGAACATCCGGCGAACGGACGCATAGCAGACCAGCGCCGTCGCCAGATTGATGAGCATGTCCATGCACTGCACACAGGCGACCATCGACACGCCCAGGTTGCGCATCACTGCCGGGAGATAGAGAAACGCCTCCGGGGAAAACTCCGACGCCGCATAGCCATAGCCCAGCAGCGTGGAGGCGTGGATGCGCACGGGGAACTGACCGCAGCGCAACGCCGAAGCGATTCCCTCGATGCGGTTGAGGTGGAAGAAGAGGTCGTGCCCCAGGTACAGCCCTTCCAACATCGCGGGCATGCTCGCGAAGGCCGCGGCACAGACGAGAATCAGCGCGTCGCGGCGGCGTTTGGCGCCGATAGGGCGCGTGTCCCAAGAGAGCACGAGCAGCCAGGTGAGCACGCCGCCCAGCAGCACAGCATAGGCCGCCAGATCCGGCGAAAACACGCGTTGGCCCACACGCCGCACGGTGAGGCTCTGCACGTTCTCGGGGAAATTGCACGCGACCATCACGCCCTGCGTGGCGTCGGTCAGCGCAAAGCGAAGGGTTGCGCTCGCGCCTTGCGCGGCCTCCAGTTGCGCGCTTCCGTCCTCAATGAACGCCTGACGGCCGGCGCTGACCACGCGCACATCCAGCGCTTCAGGGGATGTATACGAAACGGTCAGCTCGTAGTCGCCCCACATCAGGTTGAGCCCCGGGTCCTCTGTCCGGGCGGAGAGCATCATCGGCGCTCCATTGTAGAGGTCCTCTTTGCCCCAGAGGCCGGCTTCCCGGCGCGCCGTTGCCTCGCGCTTCTCCTGGGCCGCCGCCTCATCGGCCGCCTGATCCGCCGCATCGGCCTGCGCCTGCGTTTGCAGAATCAACGCCAGTTCCTCTCCGGAATACTGCCAAGTCCCGGCTTCCCGGTCCGTATACAGGATGACCAGAAGGATCATCGCCACCCAAATCGCCGCCACCTGGCATGCTCTGCGCTTCATCCGCTCGTTCCTCCATTCGCTTTTGAGCCTATTCCCCCATGATGATGTTTATCATAACACAAAAAACTTGGGCTGTCCACCCCGACAGCCATCCCACCCTGCTGTGCAATTTCGCCCTAAAACAAAAGGCCGCCCGCTTTCATAAGCGGGCGGCTTGGGGTGTTAAGCCTGCGGGTCAACCGGCGGACGGCGGCGGCGCGGCGCTTCCTCATCCGAGGTGTCCTCATTGCTATCCATGGCCGTCGTGTTCGGTTTGACCGGGGTCGTCGGCGCCTTCGGGGCGACCGGGCTCGTCGGTGCGGTCGGCGCCTTCGGGGCAACCGGCGCAGTCGGCGCGGTCGGCCCCTTCGGGGCAACCGGCCCCGTCGGCGCAGTCGGCGCCGTCGGGGCAACCGGGCTCGTCGGTGCGGTCGGCGCCTTCGGGGCGACCGGGGCCGTCGGCGCGGTCGGTGCCTTCGGGGCAACCGGGCTCGTCGGCGCGGTCGGTGCCTTCGGGGCCATCGGCGCGGTCGGTTTGGCCGTCTCTGTGCCAACCGGCTTGGCGTACGGGCTCACACGCTGCGCACCGTTCGGCGCGGCGGTGTTCGTCTTCATGTAGGAAGGCACCTGGCCCGCCTGGCTCTGCGGCGCGCGCGGCGTCGCCGATGCACCCGGCATGGTGGAAGTCTGCGGCGCTTGCGTGCCCTCCGGACGCGCGTTGCGCACGCGCTGCTGGTTCATCTGTTCGCGCAGCAGCTCTTCCTCATCATCCTCGGCATCCTCCTCTTCTTCCTCCTCCTTGCGGCGGAGATAGATGTAAATGCCATATGCCGCGGCAGCCACCACAATCAGCAGGCCGCCGACGAGAATCGGAATGATGTTCAGGCCGCTCGTCTCCTCGACCGGTTCCGCGGTCGGCATGGGCTGCACGGTCGGCTCCGGAACGGCTTCACCCTCATAGGTCACGCCATACTTGGCATACGACGTATCGGAGGTGAACTCAACGATGTATTCGCCCGGCTGCGGCAGCTTGACCTCCATGGTGAAGGCGCCCGTGCTGTCGGCCACCGTCTGGCCCACCGTGCGCGTCACGCTCTGGATGTTCTCTGCCACAGCGCTGGGAATCAGCTCAAAGCTGCCGACGGTCGTGGTTTCCTCTTCGGTACCGGTTGTATTGCCGATCTCGATGGTGACCGTCGCCTTGACGGTGGCGTACGCCTTGGCCTTGCCGTAGACGGTGAACGTTCCCGTCTCGGTGGACGCGGGCACGCCGTTGACCGTCAGATCGCCGGAACTGCTCAGCAGCGAGGCCGGGTTCTGCACGGGAACCGGGGTCGGCGTCGCGTTGGGGTCCGGGCTAGCCGTGGCATAGCCGGGCATGCCGCTGATGACGTTGTTCGTCCAGCTGTCGTCCACCGGCAGCAGATCCTGAATCGGCGTGCCGTTGATCACGTGGCTGACGTTATTGTTCTTGTTGGGGGTTGTGGACACGCCGGTATTCGGCGCGGGCGTGGTCTGAACCTGTGCGGCCAGATACGCCTGCAACTCCGCGATGGTCAGCATCTGCGCCATGTCGCTGCGGACATAACCCGTCTGGCCATTGTAGTCCACTTGATACCAGGTGTAGGTACCGTCGTACTCTTCACCGAGCACCAGCAGCAGCGAGTTGATCGCAATGCGGCCCAAAGACGTGCCGGATGTCGACGGCGTGCGTCTGAGGTTGACGGCGTCCTTGATCAGCTTGGCATAAGCGCTGGTGGAGTCCGGGCCAACGGGTTCCGGCGTCGCCTGCGGCAGCGGAGTCGGCGTCGCCATTTCGGCCTCCAGCGAAGCGAGATACTCCTCCGTCTCCTGTTCGCCCATCAGGCGCACCAGGTCGGCGCGGACGTAGCCCCATTCTCCGCCGTACTGCGACAGATACCACGTCATGCCATCCAGGCCCGTCTGACTCTGGAAGATGTAGACAACATCCTCCGCATTGAGCGGCTTGACAATCCGCGCATCACTGCTCGGGTTGCCGCGCAGCGGCGTGCCACTGTTGATCACGCGCGCGTAGATGCGAAGCTCCTGCGGGGCCGGGGTCGCCGTGGGCACCGGCGTGGCCGTCGGGTCGGGCGACGGGGACGGCGTGGCGATGGATTGCAGGTATGCGTCCACCTCTTCCTGCGTCATCAGGCGCAGCGCGTCCTCATGGACATAGCCCCACTGGTTGTTGCCATAGGAAATGTCATACCAGAACTTGCCGTCTGTGCCCATGATTTTCTGGGCCACATAGACGACGCTGTTCGCTGTCAACTGCGTTTCCCGCGAAGCGTTGTCATCCGTGTTGCTGCGCACGTCGGTGTTGTTGTTGATCACGACCGCATACGTGTTCAGCTGCTGCGGCGCAGGGGTCGGCGTCGCTTCCGGCTGCTCGGTTTCCTCGGGCTGCTCGGTTTCCTCGGGCTGCTCGGTCTCCTGCGGCTGCTCGGTCTCCTGCGGCTGCTCGGTCTCCTGCGGCTGCTCGGTCTCCTGCGGCTGTTCGGTTTCCTGCGGCTGCTCGGTTTCCTGCGGCTGTTCGGTCTCCTGCGGCTGCTCGGTTTCCTCGACCGGCGGCATCTCCGGATCGGTCAGCGATGCGCGGTATTCGGCTTCCTCATTGACGCCCATCAGATCGATGCACTCGCGCTTGATGTAGCCGTCCTTGGTCTGGCCGCCGCCCATCTCCACGCGCACGGAACACCAATCGCCGTCGCGCTGCATGACCCAAAGGACCGTGCCCTTCTCCAGATTGCCCGTGGACTCACCGTCCGGCGTCTTGCGGAAGCGAACCTGCTTCATATTGGTGCGTCCGTAGTGATAGACATTGCCTTCCGTGAGCTCCTGCGGCGTATCCGGTTCGACTTCAACCGGCGGTTCTGTTTCCTCAACAGGCGGCTCCGTCTCCTCTACCGGCGGCACATAGGGCGGGATGTCCTCTTCAACCTCATAGATGGCCTGTTCGGCTTCCTGCCTAGAAACCTCGCGCACCTTGTAG
>CALVTV010000082.1 GCA_944363005.1 uncultured Clostridia bacterium
CAAGGAGGGGAGCGGCGGCGCGATTGAGTTTTTGCTGCTGCGCCGGTTGAATCTGACCGACTGGGAGGTCATTTTGAAGCCCGGAAAGAAGGCGAAGCCCGGTGCGCGCTTTGTCTTTGGCGCGGGAGAACTGATCGCAGAGGTGCTTACGGTCAGCGAGGACGGCGGACGCACGGTTCGCTTCTTCTATGAAGGTGTGTTTGAGGATGTGCTCGACCGGCTTGGACAGATGCCCCTGCCGCCGTACATTCACGAAAAGCTCGCGGACCGCACGCGCTATCAGACCGTCTACGCCAAGGTGGACGGCAGCGCCGCGGCGCCGACCGCGGGCCTGCATTTCACGCCGGAACTGCTTGAGCGCATCCGCGCAAAGGGAATTGACGTCGTGCCGGTGCTGCTGCACGTGGGCCTGGGCACGTTCCGCCCGGTGAAGGAAGAGGACGTGGCCGACCACCACATGCACAGCGAGTATTATGAGGTCACGCCGGAGCAGGCGCAGGCCATCAATGCGGCGCGTGCGCGCGGGGGGCGCATCGTCTGCGTGGGCACTACGAGCGTGCGCACGCTGGAGACGGTGGCCGACGAGGCGGGCATTGTGCATCCCGGCAGCGGATTTACGCAGATCTTCATCACCCCCGGTGTGAAGATCAAGGCGGTCGATGCGCTGATCACCAATTTTCACCTGCCCCAGAGCACGTTGCTCATGCTCATTTCGGCGCTCATGGGCCGCGAAGAGGCGCTTCGCACGTATGAAATTGCCGTCAAAGAGCGCTATCGCTTCTTCTCCTTTGGAGACGCAATGCTGATTCTGTAAATTGAGTTCTTGCGCGCTCCATGCAGCGCGCGGAAAGGAAAGAGTATGCCGCCCGCAGTTACATTTGATTTGGTCAAAAAGGACGCCAAGACGCATGCGCGTCGCGGCATTGTCCATACACCCCATGGCGACATTCAGACGCCGATTTTCATGCCCGTGGGCACGCAGGCGACGGTTAAGGCGATGACCCCGCGCGAACTCAAGGAGATTGGCTCGCAGATTATCCTCTCCAACACATACCACTTGCATATCCGCCCGGGCGAAGAGCTCATTCGAGAGGCGGGCGGGCTGCATAAGTTCATGAGTTGGGATCGCCCGATCCTCACGGATTCCGGCGGGTTCCAGGTCTTTTCGCTGGCCAGCCTGCGCAAGATCAAGGAAGAGGGTGTGCATTTCCGCAGCCATCTGGACGGAAACAAGATGTTCATCGGACCAGAAACGAGCATGGCCATTCAGGAGGCGCTGGGCAGCGATATCGCGATGGCATTTGACGTCTGTTCGCCGTATCCTTGCGATCACCGAACGGCCGAAGAGGCCATGCACCGCACGCACCGCTGGGCGCAGCGCTGCAAGACGTACCACACGCGCGAGGATCAGGCGGTATTCGGCATCGTACAGGGTGCGTTCTATGAGGATTTGCGCATCGAAAGCGCCAAGGTACTCGCGGACATGGACTTCCCGGGCTATGGCATTGGTGGGCTCTCCGTGGGCGAACCCAAGCCGGTCATGTACGGCATGCTCGATGCCATGATGCCCTACATGCCCGAGGATAAACCGCGCTACCTGATGGGCGTGGGCAGCCCGGATTGCCTGGTGGAGGGTGTATACCGCGGAATTGACATGTTCGATTGCGTGCTGGCCACCCGCGTGGCGCGCAACGGCACCTGCTTTACCGACAGCGGCCGCCTTGTCATCCGCAATGCGCAGTATGCGCACGATTTTGGCCCCATCGAGGAAGGGTGTGACTGCTACGCCTGCCAGAACTTCTCGCGCGCGTATATCCGTCATCTGCTGAAGGCCGGGGAGATCACGGGCGGCAGGCTGGCCACGATTCACAATCTGCGCTATCTGCTTCGGCTGATGGAGCGGATTCGCAAGGCGATCGAAGAGGACCGCTTCGAGGAGTTCCGCCGCGACTTCTTCAACCGCTACGACATGAGCCGCAATTTCTGATTGAATGGACAGAAGTTTTTGCCTCAAATGGTTGAAGTTTTGCCCAATACAGGGTATAATGACCAAGTTGTCATGACGTTATTTTTTGAAAGGATGTGTCGATTCCCATGAACTACAAGCTGATGAGCTTGCTCGCGGATGCTGCTGCGACGGCTGAAACCGCCGTGAATACCGCGGAGATGACCACGGGCGCAAAAATCATCTACTACGGCGTGCAGTTTGTCCCGATGATTCTGATTCTCGTCGTGTTCTACTTCATGCTCATTCGTCCGCAGCGCAAGAAGGACAAGGAAGCCAAGGAGATGCTCAAAAACCTCAAGGTTGGCGACCGCATCTGCACCATTGGCGGCATCTACGGCACCATTGCCAAGATCAAGGACGATGTGCTGACCCTTGAGATTGGCGCGCAGAAGACGCAGATGGTCATTGCCCGCTGGGCCGTGCGCAATGTGGAACAGCTCTCCGTGACCAACGATTCGGAGACGCTTGTCTGATTGACATCCAGCATATCGCCTCCCGCTTTGTCATAGGGTGAACCATGACGAAGCGGGAGGTTTTGTTTTATGGACAATCAGGCTCACGGGGCGCAGCGTGTGGTGCGCAAGGAACGGGGATTGGATTCCTTCAAACGGTCTGTGCGCCGCGGCATGCGCAAAAGCAAGGGAGATCACACGCTCTCCGCAGTGCTGCGCGGCGTGCTACTCGCCGCGGCGGTGACGGTGTTGGGCGTGGCGCTCTTTGCGCTGATTCTCAACTGGTGGAATGCGAGCGACCGGGCGATCACCGCGATCAACCAAGTGGTGAAATTCGTCTCCATACTGGCAGGCGTGACCAGCGCCATGCGCGGGGGTGAGCGCGGAAGCGTGCTGCGCGGCGCCAGCGTTGGTGTGCTTTATATGGCCTTGGGCATCGTCTGCTACTGCCTGCTGATTGGGCAGAGCCCGCGTTTGACGGCATACCTGGCCGATTTGGGCATGGGTCTGGCGGCTGGCGGCCTGTTTGGCATGATTCTGACTGCGCGCAAGGCTGCATAGGGGAAAGCGATTGAATCGGATGCGTCCGCCGTGTTTGGTATGCGGGTTGGCGTATCGAGGAACTTTGGAAGAATAGAAATCAGCCGGATTCAAGGCAATTGCCCGAAATCCGGCTGATCGTCTGT
>CALVTV010000083.1 GCA_944363005.1 uncultured Clostridia bacterium
ATGGGCGCGTCTTCGGTTCGCTATCTGCTGTGCGCGGCTTTGCCGGTGGCCGCGGCGGGCGCTTGGGATTTCGTGTTTGCGAAAGAGCAACTGCCCCGCAGGCGTGAGCAGGTGCGGCGCGCTGCGCCTGCCTTGGCGGTGTGCGCAGCGGCGGTGGCCGGCTATGCCCTCGGGCAGAAGTTGCTGGACGCATGGTGCATTTCGGGCAGCGCGCGCTATGGCGGAAGCCGGTTGCAAGCGCTGAATCACGTCTTCGCCGCGCTGGAGGAGGCGTTTTGCGGCCTGGTGAAGCTGTTGGGCTACACCGAAGGGGCGCTGCTGTTTTCGGTGCATGGGCTGGCGAGCGTGGGCGCTTTCCTGATGCTGGGCGTGAGCGCCGTGCTGCTTGTGCGGGGGTTGCGCGCCAATCGTGCGCGTTTCGGCGCGCTGGTGCTGGTGATGAGCGCGGGCTTGACGCTCTTCACGTTCGTGTTAGTCGAAGGACTCTACCTCAACCGATACTGGATTCCGGTGATGACCTTGGGCGCGCCGGTGATGGCCGCATGCCTGACGGCGGAGGGCAATTCCATGCTGCGGCGGCTGGGGGCGTTGGCGCTGTGCGGCGTGGTGGTGCTCTCTTCAGCGGTGCAGATCCGCGACTCCATGCGCGAGCCGGAGATTACGCCCGCGCGTTACGAGGCCGCGCAACAGGTGCTCGATTCGGGGCTGACGTTTGGCTATGCCACGTTCTGGAACGCGAACGTGCTCACGGAGCTGACGGATGGCCGGGTGGAAGTTGTGGCCATGCGGGTGAGCGAGCAGGGCGTGCCGGTGCTGGATTCATGGCTTGAAATCGAGGAAAACACCGGGGAAAACCGCCCTGAACAGGAGGTGTTCCTGCTGTTGTCGCCGCAGGAGCGGGAACAGCTTCAAACCTTCCTCGATCGTTGCGGCGCGCAGGAAGAGACGCTGGCCGACGGAAGCATTCTGGCCAGGGTGAGCAGTCAGCACGTATTCTTTGAGGCGATGGCTTCGGACGGGAACGCTGTTTGACAAAAATGGAACACACTGCTACAATGAAAAGAAAAGCCGGATGTGTTGGAGGGAAGAAAATGGACGCGCATGAAAACCGCATCGATTTGCCGCAATGGGAGACATTGCCGGATATCGGGCTGTATATGGATCAGGTGATCACCCTGATGGAGCGCACGTTTCGCCCCTTCTTGCCGGGCGCGGAGATCACCAAGTCGATGGTGAACAATTACGTGAAGGTGGCGCTGATCAAGCGCCCGGACGGCAAGCGGTATGACCGGGAACACCTGGCGCTGCTGATCATGATCGGCGTGCTCAAACAGGCGCTCAGTTTGGAGAGCATCGCGCAGGTACTTGCCTATCTGTGCGAAGAAGGGGTGCAGAGCGGGTACGCGCGATTCGTGGAGGATGTGCGCGCCATCAGCGAGCGCATGGACAGCGGGACGCTTGGCGATCTGCCGGAAGCCCCGCAGGCGCGGGCCGCGCGGGCGAGCGTGACCGCTGCGGTGTATACCATTCATGCGCGCAGGCTTCTGATCAGTTTGCGTGAAGAAAAAAACTGAGAAAACCGGGAGCATGAAATGCGATTCATCCGTCATATGTATATAGGGAACGGATGGACTGCGCGCTGGAAAGCGGGTTTTTCAGCTGATTTGCGCAAAGGCCTTGAAATTGGCACCGAATCTGGTTTATACTACCAATGGATTTGTTTTGCGCGTGATGGCCGGCGGAACCGGCATACGAAATAGGGAGGGCTGAGCCATGTTTTGTCCCCATTGTCATAACAAAATTCCGGACGGGTCCAACATCTGTCCGCTTTGCTATTCCAATCTGGCGGGCGTGAAGCCTCAGCAGACCCGGGAGGAGCCTGCCGCCAATCCGGAAGCGGCGCCGCAGAGGACGGCTGCGCAGCCGCGCGCCAAGAAGAACGCCTATACCAAGGGGAGCCGGGGCAGCAAGCGCAACGCCGACCGGACGCCGATGATCATTGCCTTTGGTCTGATTGTCATACTGCTGGTCATCATCGTCATGATCGTGCGCTCCATGTTTGGCGCGGGTCAGGACAACGCCATGCCTTCCAACACGGCGGTGCCGCAGGTGACGGTCAATCCGGATCAGAACTTCGTTGTCTTTGGTTCCACGCCGACGCCGAATCCGGCGCAGTTGATGACGGTTACGCCGAATCTTGAAATTACGCCGACACCGGCCCCGCAGCAGACGTCCAGCGTCAGTTACAACACGCTGCGCAAGAACGATCAGGGCCCGGAAGTCGTTATGCTCCAGCAGGCGCTGGCGGAGCTGGGCTATCTTTCCGGTGCGGCGGACGGCATTTACGGTACCGCGACGATGACCGCTGTCAAGAACTTCCAGAAGGATCACGAGCTGGATGACGACGGAATTGCCGGCAAGATGACGCTTGAAGCGCTTTACAGCATTGTGCAGGTCACGCCGATCCCGGATGTGACGGCGGGCCCGGGCGATATTATGGATTTGCCGGGCTGATCAAACGGATACGAAAGAGGCTGCAAAGGCATCATTGCCCTTTACAGCCCCTTTTTGAACATTTTGGAAATGGAGTTTGCACATGAAAAAGATCATTTTCGCCCTGCTGCTTCTGCTTGCGAGCCTTTGCGCCTGCGCAGGTGCGCTGGCTGCGCCGGAACTGAACGCAGTGTTTGCCGACGATGTCTCGCTCATCAGCGGGCAGGACGGATGGTTCGTCCAGTTTGAAGCTACGGAAGGCGGAACCATCGCCATGGAACTCTACAGCGGCGATACGGGGGAAAAGCTGGCCGATTTGGGCGCCTGCTCGATCGAGGCGGGCGCAGGCAGTCTGGCCTGGAACGGCTTGCTGCCGGACGGAAGCGCTGTGCCTGCGGGCAGCTACATGGTTGCTTTGCAGATGAAGAATTTCTGGGGCGAGGAGAGCCAGCAGCAGGTGCTCTCGCTGCATATCTATGCCAGCGAAGAAGAGGAAGAAGCCCTGCGCCTGGATCTGAGCACGCTGGTGGCCGAAGAGGCCATCGCCTGGGAGGACGCGCAGTGGGAAGAGGAGACGGCCGAGCAAGTCGAGGGCGTTGACGAGAACGGTGTGCCCATCGCCACAAGTTTCTGGGACATGAATCCGGATCTTTACGACCTGTCCGACCCGGCGCACCAGCAGGCCATCTGGGATTTGATGATGCAGCCGATTACCGTGCTGGATGTGGGACAGACCGAGCATGTCTATCCGACGAATCAGCCCGGGGCGGACAGAAAGCCGTATGAAGAGAACTGTGCCGGTGAGCTGCACGGGCAGAGCCAGGGCGTCAACGTGCTGGAAGAGGACACGGACGGGGACGGCTATCTGCTCATCGAGGCCTTCTCCAACGACGGAACCAAGACCGACAACACCTACATGGAGTCCCTGGACGCCAAGCGGATCAAGGGCTATGTCAAGGAAAGCCTGCTGATGACCGAAACGCCGTCGGACAAGTACGCATTGCTCATTGACAAACTGCGCCAGAAGCTCTACGTATTTGAAGACGGGAAGATCATCAGCGAGATGTACATCTCTACTGGTCTGCCCAATGCCAATCAGCCCTACAACGAGACGCCGGCCGGTGAATACATCACCGTCAGCCGCGTGGGCAATTTCTACGCTGGCAGCAATACCATCCGGCGCTTCGCCATCCGCATCAACGGCGGCACACTGCTGCATGAGGTGCTTCACGACGAGAACGCCGACGGCACGCGCAATTACACGTATTATGAGCCGTACCTGGGGCAAAAGGCCAGCCACGGCTGCATCCGCATCCCGCGCAGGGCGAACGCGGAGGGCATCAACATGGAGTGGTTCTGGAGCAATCTGGAATTGAAGACCAAGGTGTTTATCTGGGACGACGTGGGCCGGGAGCTCTATGTGCCGGAGCTGCCGGACGAGAACATGCAGCTCTATCGCAATCCTGACGGCGGCAGCAACTACCACACCGACGCGAATTGCCCGGGTGTGCGCGATCAGTATCTGCCGCTGACGGGCGATTTCACCTATGGGGATTTGGAGCTGGACGAGTTCAAAAAGCTGACGCCCTGCGTCTATTGCAACGCGCCCAAGCGGCTTGAAGAGCTCTATGAGCTCTACAGGATTGAGGCGGAGCACATCGGCGCGGAGATTCCGCAGGAAATTCTTGATATGTTTGGCGTGACTCCGTGATAAAAACACATACAATTGTATGAATATACAGCGCGAAAACCATGCAAAGCATGCGTTCCGCGCTGTTTTAGTTGGCGTTTTTAAAAACGGAATTTTCAAAAACGGATGAAATAAATGATGCATTTGCCCGAGTGCAAGAAGTGATTTGCATTTTATGAAAAATGTTCTTGCAAATCAATGCGAAATGTGGTATACTGGTAGCATACTCCAAATTCGGACAAAGATGTTTGGAATTTGCATGAGCAGAAACCCGAACGCCGAAGTCGTAAACAGATGCGTACGCGCATAGGATGAAGGCGGACTAAAAATGGAAGTCAGGAGGACGAGCCCGTGATCAAGCTGAAGAACGTGCACAAAAAGTTCGGCCATTTGGAGGTGCTCAAGGGCATCGATCTGACGGTCGAAAAGGGCGAAAAGCTGGTCACCATCGGGCCGAGCGGCTCTGGCAAGAGCACGTTGATTCGCTGCATGAACGGTTTGGAGGAGGTCACGGCCGGCGAGGTGTATATCGACGGCCATCGCATGACCCACAAGACCCGCGCCGCGCTCAACCGGCAGTATTCCTCCATGGTGTTCCAGCAATTTAACCTGTATCCGCATCTGACCGTCATGGAAAACCTGATGCTCGCGCCCGTCAAGCTCAAGAACATGCCCAAGGCGGAGGCGCAGGAACTGGCCATGCAAAACCTCAAGCGCGTGGGCCTGGCCCAGAAGGCGCAGGTGTATCCCACCACCCTTTCCGGCGGCCAGCAGCAGCGAATCGCCATTGCCCGTTCGCTCACGATGAAAAACCCGATCATCTACTTTGACGAACCCACCTCCGCGCTTGACCCGGAGATGGTTCAGGAAGTGCTGGATATCATGGTTGAACTCAGCCACGAGAACATCACCATGGTCGTGGTCACCCATGAGATGGGTTTCGCCCGCGAGGTGGCCGACCGCGTCGTGTTCTGCGACGGCGGCAATCTCATCGAGCAGGGTACGCCCGAGCACTTCTTTACCAACCCGGAGCACGAACGCACCCGCGCGTTCCTCTCCAAGATCCTTCGCTGATAGCCGTGCAAACGGTTATACATAACCGACTCAGTCGAGAAAAAGGAGGAACCCTGTATGAAAAAGTTCTTTGCGTTTGCTCTTGCCGCGATGATGCTCTGCGGTATGTGCACCATGGCCGGTGCCGAAACTTTCCGCGTGGGCGTGAAGCAGGATGTCTACGGCTTTGGCTACCTGGACGAGATGACCGGCGAATACTCCGGCATGGAAATCGAGCTGGGCGCAATGATCGCCGAGGCGCTGGGCTATGACGACGTGGAATATACCACGGTTACCGCCGCTACCCGCGGCCAGATGCTCGACAATGACGAGCTCGACTGCGTCATCGCCACCTTTACCATCAAGCCCGAGCGCCTGGAAAGCTGGGATTTCTCCACGCCGTATTATACCGATGCCGTGACCGTGCTGGTTGAAAAGGAAGACGGGATCACCGATCTGTCCGGCCTCAAGGACAAGGTTGTCGGCGTGTCCACCGGCTCCACCTCTGCGCTGGCGCTGGCAACCGCCATGGCCGATGCGGGCGTGATCGATGCGTTTGATGCGGCGACCTTTGAAATCGCTACCTTCAACGGCGGCGTCACCTTCAAGGAGTTTGACGACTATCCGGCCATCTCCCTGGCGCTGGACGCCGGCGACGTGGATGCCTTCTGCGTGGACCGCTCCATCCTGGCCAACTACAAGACCGAAGATCGCGACTTCATCGCGGACTCCTTCGCCCCGCAGGATTACGGCGTGGCGACCAAGAAGGGCTCCGAGCTCTCCGCCAAGATTGAAGAGCTGATCACCGGCTGGCTGGCCGATGGCACCATCGACGCGATGATCGCCGAGTGGGGCCTGTAATCCCCCGGATTTCGTCAGGGCGCGCAGCGTCGGTTGCGCGCCCGTTTTTTGACACGGACGATGTAAGCAAAGTGAGGCGCATGATATGGAAACAATTTTCAGCGCAAAAGCGTGGGCGACGGTCTGGCAATACCGGGCGACGTTCCTCAACGGCCTGATCAATACGCTTCAAAGCGCGGTGGTCGGGCTGGTGATCGCCATGGTCATCGGCTTTGCCATTGGCCTGATGGCGACTTCCGGACGCCGGGGGCTGCAGGCGGTTGCACGCGTCTACGTGGAGTTTTTCCAGAACACGCCGCTGATCCTTCAGGTTTGCTTCCTATATTATGCGCTGGCGTATTCCGGCGTGCGCATCACGGTGGTGGTCGTGGGCTTCATCGCGTTGGGCCTGTACCACGGTGCGTATGTCGGCGAGGTTGGACGCGCGGGTATCCAAGCCATCCCCGCGGGCCAGTTTGCCGCGGCGCGCTCGCAGGGCTTTGGGTATGCGCAGACCATGCGCTACGTCATCCTGCCCCAGACGGTCAAAATCATCCTCCCGCCGATGGTCAATCAGGTGGTCGCGCTGATCAAAAACACGTCCTGCCTGTACATCATCGGCGGTGCGGACCTGATCGCGACGACGTATAACTTCGTGACGGGCGCGAGCACCGGCGGCGCATACGGCCCCGCCTATCTGGTGGGCGGCCTGCTGTTCTTCCTGGTGTGCTATCCGCTGTCGATGATGGCCGGCCGCTGGGAGCGCCGCCTTAAGGCGCGCGATCAGATGCAGAAGGGAGGCGAGCAGGCGTGAGCGAGTTTATGATTGACCTGCGCGGCAGCCTGGGCATACTCGCCAATCCGGATGTGATGAGCTACCTGCTCAAAGGCCTGCTCTTTACGCTGGGCATTTCCGTCATCGCGATTTTCTTCAGCCTGATCATCGGCGCGGTGCTTGCTCTCGTGCGCAATTACTGCGCACACGGGCCCGCGCGCGCGCTGCGGCGGATCGCTTCCATTTATATCGAGCTCTTCCGCAACACGCCGCTGATGCTCTGGATGTTCGTCTGCTTCGTGATGTGCCCGGCGCCGTCCTTCTCCAAGGGATTCGCCTCGCTGCTGGGCTTTACGTCGACCGTTGCCGTCAAGACGCTGTTCAAGGCGACCGTGGCGCTGACGCTCTTCACCTCTGCCATCATGGCCGAGATCATCCGCGGCGGCCTGAACTCCGTGCACAAGGGTCAGTTCGAGGCGGCGTATTCCCAGGGCTTCGGTACGTTGCAGACGATGACGCTCATCGTGCTGCCGCAAGCGTTCCGCAACATCATTCCCACGATGCTCTCCCAGATGATCACCACCATCAAGGACTCCAGCTACATGGCCAGCCTTGTGACGGTTGAGCTGATGGGATGCACCAAGCTCATCATCAGCAAGGCCAACACGTACAACGGCACCTGGGTGGACCGCTTCAACCGCGGTACCATCAACGTGACGGACGTGTTCGTGCTCTTTGGATTCGCGTTCATCGTGTATTTCGCCATCAACTTCACGCTCTCGTGCGTCGTGCGCATGATGCGCGCGCGCAAGCGGGCGTGAAACAGACAGTCCCTTCGGGGGCTGTTTTTTTGCTGTATGCGGGAAGTCGAAAAGAAGCCCGATGTCAGACGTCTGACAGGGAGGTCAAAAACGCGTTAGCACGCTAAAGCAAAGGCGTGCCGAAGGGGAAAACAGGGAACATGGCTGTAAAGGTGAAAAATGAAATTGTGCAAACTGACGAAAAAACGGGCAAATCGGGGCCGAAATTTGTCCGATAATTGTCAAATAGAGAGGATGAAACGCGCGGAGGTGTGGACATAAAACGGACAAATGATACGCCCGGACAAGTGGATATAAGAGAGGCGAAGAGAAAACGTCAGACGAGTTTGAAAAAGTGAGGAAAAGATTTGATTTTTGAGGGCGGCGCCGCGCGGGGAGAAAATCAAAAAAACTCAAAAAAATCAAAAAAACTTTCGAGAAAGGTATTGCTTTTTTTGAAAAAATAGAATATAATGCAGAGGATGTCTGCAAAAAGGGATGAAGCGGTAGATTGCTCACTGGCCGGTGAGGGAACTGCCGCGGACCATGTCCGCCAATCGGACGACGGCTCAAGAATCCGTCATGCAGGGCAACAGCCAAGCAAGTCGTACTTGAGTACGAACAAGGAGGAAAAGAAATGGCCAGCAAGAAAATCCGCATCAAGCTCTGGGCTTACGAGCACAGCCTCGTTGACCAGGCTGCCGAGCGCATCGTCGAGACCGCGCGCCGCACCGGTTCCAAGGTGTCCGGCCCGATCCCGCTGCCCACTGAAAAAGAAGTGGTGACGATTCTGCGCGCACCGCACAAGTACAAGGATTCCCGCGAACAGTTCGAACAGCGCACCCACAAGCGCCTGATCGACGTTCAGAACCCCACCCGCGCCACCTTTGACGCGATGGAGAAGCTCGATCTGCCGGCTGGCGTTGAGATCGAGATCAAACTGTGATCAGGAGGTAAGAAGTCATGAAGAAAGGTATCGTCGGCAAGAAGATCGGCATGACGCAGGTCTTTACCGAGGACGGCCGCCTGCTCCCGGTCACTGTCATTCAGGCGGGTCCCTGCCCGGTTGTCCAGAAGAAGACGATCGAAAAGGACGGCTACGAAGCGATTCAGGTTGGCTTTGACGCTTACGCCCCCAACCGCGTGGAGAAGCTCGTCAACAAGCCCATCAAGGGCCACTTTGCCAAGGCGAATGTCGCGCCCTGCCGCAAGCTGCGCGAGCTGCGCCTGGAGGATTGCTCCGCCTACAACGTGGGCGATGAGGTGAAGGTCGATGTGTTCGCCGCGGGCGACAAGGTCGATATCACCGGCACCACCAAGGGCCACGGCTTCACCGGCGTGATTGCCCGCTGGAACCACCACACCGGCCCGATGGCGCACGGCTCCAAGTATCACCGTGGCGTGGGCTCCATGGGCGCCAACTCCACGCCGTCGCGCGTGTTCAAGAACAAGAAGATGTCCGGCCACTACGGCGTCGACCGCGTCACGATCCAGAACCTGAGCGTTGTGCGCGTTGACACCGAGCGCAACCTGCTGCTGGTCAGGGGTGCGGTGCCGGGCCCGAATGGCGGCACGCTCGTGATCCGCGATTCCGTCAAGGCCTGATAAGGAGGAACCGTCACAATGCCTAAGATTGCAATGCTGAATCAGGAAGGCGCCAAGGTCGGTGAAATCGAGCTGAGCGAGGCGATCTTCGCCGCTCCGGTCAACGAGAGCGTCCTTCACCTGGTCGTCCGCAGCCAGCTGGCCGCGAAGCGTCAGGGCACCCAGTCCGCCAAGACCCGCGGCGAGGTCCGCGGAGGCGGCCGTAAGATCTACCGCCAGAAGGGCACCGGCAACGCGCGTCACCATGGCAACCGCGCTCCGCAGTTCACCCACGGCGGCGTCGTGTTCG
>CALVTV010000084.1 GCA_944363005.1 uncultured Clostridia bacterium
AAGCTTTGAGGGCACATGCTTTGCGCCACAAGGCGAGGATGTGCGCCGGATGCTGGAGGGGTGCCGGGAAGGCGTGCTGCTGGCGGCAACCCTGGGCGCGCAGAGCGAACGGCTGCTGCTGCGTTGGCAGGCGCTGAATGGCGAGCGGGCCGTGATTCTGGATGCCGTGCTGAGCGCCGCGGTGGAAGCGGTGCTCGATCAGGTTGAGGAGGAACTGCGCGCCAAGCTGCGCAGCCAGCAGCTCTACCTGACCGACCGGTTCAGCCCCGGCTATGGCGACATGCCGCTCGCCCAGTCGCCCGCCATCTGCGATGTGCTCTCGACGGCGCGAACCATCGGGCTCACCGTCGGGGCAAGCGGCATCATGATTCCCCGCAAATCGGTGACGGCGGTCATGGGAATCAGCGCTACGCCGGTTTTGCGCAGGCCGGCGGGCTGCGAGGGATGCGCGGCGCGGGAAACGTGCGCGTTGCGCAGAGCGTGAGAAAGTGGGGATGGATATGTACAGGCAGAGGGTGACGCTGCTGGACGGCGCGATGGGCACGATGCTCCAGCATGCCGGGTTAAAATTGGGCGAGCGGCCGGAGACGCTGTCGATCACGGCGCCGCAGGTGGTGGAGCAGATTCATCGCCAGTATGTGCAAGCGGGCGCGAAGATGGTGCTGGCCAATACGTTCTGTGCGAATGCGCATAAGCTGGCGGGAACAGGGTACACGGTGGAGGCGGTTGTCGAAGCTGCGGTGCAGTTGGCCCGCCGGGCCTGCCAGGGAACGGAGGCGCGGGTTGCGCTGGACATCGGGCCCATTGGCGAACTGCTGGAACCGCTGGGTACCCTCCGCTTTGAAGAGGCTTATGCGCTTTTTGCGCAGATGATCCGTGCGGGGGTGCGCGCCGGTGCGCAGGCTGTTTTTTTTGAGACGTTTTCGGATCTGAACGAGCTGCGCGCAGGCGTGCTGGCGGCCAAGGAAAATTGCGCTCTCCCCGTGTTCGCTTCCATGACGTTTGAGGCGTCCGGACGAACGTTTTTGGGGTGCCGCGCGGAAGCCGCGGCGATGACGCTCTCCGGACTGGGGGTGCAGGCGGTCGGCGTCAATTGCTCGCTGGGGCCTGCGGAAGTCGCGCCCATCGTGCGCGCGATGCGCAAGGCGACATCCCTGCCGCTCATCCTCAAACCCAACGCCGGATTGCCCGACCCGCAGACAGGGGAATACCGGGCGACGCCGGAGGAGTTTGCACGCGACTGCGCCGCGCTTTTGTCCAGCGGCGCCGTGTACATCGGCGGATGTTGCGGCACGACACCGGCATTCATTCAGAAACTCAACGAGAGCATCGGCCAGTGTGAAGCGGTTTGGGAAGAAAAGACGCTGCGGGGCATTTGTTCGCCCGGCGAAGTGTGCGAATTTGGCCGCGGCGTGCGCGTGATTGGGGAGCGGATCAACCCCACCGGCAAGAAACGGTTTCAGCAGGCGTTGCGCGAAGAGGATCTGTCCTATATCGTCGCGCAGGCCATCGAACAGGAGGAAGCCGGTGCGCAGATTCTGGATGTGAACGTCGGCCTTCCCGGCATTGACGAGCCGAGAATGATGCAGCGCGTCGTCACGGCGATTTCCGGAGCGGTCAGCCTGCCGCTTCAGATTGATTCCTCCAATCCGCAGGCGATCGAAGCGGGGCTTCGCGCGGCGCCCGGCAAGTGCCTGGTCAACAGCGTGAACGCCACGAAGGCCTCGCTGGAGGCAATCTTGCCGCTCGTAAAAAAGTACGGCGCGGCGGTGGTCGGCCTGACGCTCGGAGAACATGGATTGCCGCAGACGGCAAAGGAGCGCATCTCCCTGGCGCAAACCATTCTGGACGCGGCACAGTCCATGGGGATTGCGCGGGAGGATGTCGCCATGGACTGTCTGACGCTGACGGTTTCCGCGCAGCAGGATCAGGCCGCGCGGACGCTGGAGGCGCTCTCGTATGTGCATCGTGAGATGAAGCTGGAAACCGTGCTGGGAGTTTCCAACATTTCCTTTGGACTTCCGCAGCGCCAGCTGGTGACGCGCACGTTTCTGGCGCAGGCGCTTGCAAACGGCCTGACGCTACCGATTGTCAATCCCAATCAGCGCGAAATCATGGAGACGATCGATGCATGCCGCGTGCTCTCCGGCGAGGACGCGGGATGCACGGCGTATATCGAGCGGCATGCGCCCCAGCCGGCGCAGGAGGAAAAGCGGCCCGCTGCCTCCGCAAAGACGGTTACCCTTGAGGAAGCGATAGCCAAGGGCTTGCGCGCCGAGGCGGCGGAGCTTGCGCGCGAGCTGCTCAAGACGATGGAGCCGCTTCAACTCGTGGAAACGCGACTGATTCCCGCGCTGGACGCCGTGGGCGATGCCTATGAGCAGCAGCGCATCTTTCTGCCGCAGTTGATGCATGCGGCGGCGGCTTCCGGCGCGGCGTTTGACGAAGTGCGTCAGGCCATCGCGCGCAGCGGTGAGGGCGGCGAGGGCAAGGGGCCCATCCTGCTGGCGACCGTCGAAGGGGACATTCACGACATCGGCAAGAACATTGTGCATACCGTGCTGGAAAACTATGGATATCGGGTCATCGATCTGGGGCGCGATGTGCCGGCGGAGCGCGTGGTGGAGGAAGCCGTCCGGCAAAAGGCAAAGTTGATCGGGCTGTCTGCGCTGATGACGACGACCGTGCCGGGAATGGAGCGGACGATTGCGCTTTTGCGTGCGGCGGGGGTTACGGCGCCGGTCCTTGTGGGCGGGGCGGTGCTCACGCCGGAGTATGCCAAGCGCATTGGCGCGGACTATTATGCCAAAGACGCCAAGCAGAGCGCGGACATCGCGCGAAGCATTCTGGGCTGACGTGGGGGATGACATGGAGAAAAAAACCGTGGATGCGCAACGGCTGCGCCGGGAACTGGAACGGGGGCCCTTGCTCTTTGACGGGGCGACGGGCACCTACGCGCGGGAGATAGAAGGGTTTCCGGAGGGGCCGGTGGAGCTCTGCTGCCTGAGCGCGCCGGAGTGCGTGCTTGCGCTGCATCGGGCCTACCTGGCGGCAGGAAGCCGGGCGATCAAGACGAACACGTTTGTGCTCGCTTTGCTGGGCGAGCGTCGCATGCGCGAGGTCATTCCGGCGGCGTACGCGCTGGCCCGTCAGGCCGCGGATGCGGTTGGCGCGTTTGTGTTTGCGGATATCGGGCCCGCGCCGGAGCAGATGGAACCGTTTGCATGTTACCGCGCCATGGCGGATGCGTTTTTGGACGCGGGCGCGACGTGCTTCTTGATGGAGACCATGCACCGGGCGCAAGGGCTTGAGCAGGTGGCCACGTATATTCGCGCGCGGTGTCCGGAGGCGTTCATTGCCGTGTCGTTTGCGGCGGATGCCGATGGGTTTACGCGCGCGGGCGAATCGGCATCTTCGCTGATTGCGCAGATGGACGCCTGCGCGGACATCGACGCGGTGGGCCTGAACTGCGTATGCGGCGCCTATCACATGCGCAGGTTGCTTTCGGGGATACCGCGTCCCCAAAAGCATCTGCTGGCTATGCCCAATGCCGGGTATCCGCATGTGGAAAACGGGCGGACGTTTTACGACAGTGATCCGGCGTATTACGCGCGGCAGGTGATTGCCTGCCGGGAGCTGGGGGCATCGCTGCTCGGCGGCTGTTGCGGTACGACGCCTGAGCATATCCGGCAGATTACCAGAAGGCTTGAGGCCGGGAACGAAGGGGATGGTGCTGGACGTAGGGCTGTCGAAGGGAAACCTTTGAAGCGCGTCTGCCAAAGCCGGATCAGGCAAAAGCTTGCCACCGGGGGACGCGCCATTCTGGTGGAGCTGGACCCGCCCAGAAATGCGGATCTTGGCAGCTTTCTGCGCGGTGCGCAGGCACTCTATGCCTCCGGCACCGACGCGATTACGCTGGCGGATTGCCCGATCGGCCGCGCGCGCATGGACTCAAGTCTTCTGGCCTGCAAGCTCAGCAGGGAACTGGGCATTGAGGTGCTCCCGCATATGACCTGCCGCGATCGAAACGTCAATGCGACGCAGGCGCTCTTGCTTGGCCTTTCGATGGAGGGGGTGCACAACGTGCTGGCGGTGACGGGCGACCCCGTGCCCACCTGCGACCGGGGAAGCGTCAAGAGCGTCTTTCAGTTCAATTCCCGCGTGCTGGCGCGCTTTGTATGCAGCCTGGCGCAAAGCGGGGATGTGGAACCGTTCTTTTTGTGCGGCGCGCTCAACGTCAACGCGGTCAACTTTGACCAAGAGCTGGAGCGCGCGATGCAGAAGGAAGCCTGCGGCATGGAGGCCTTTCTCACGCAGCCCGTGCTCAGTGAGCGCGCGGCAGAAAATATGCAGCGGGCCCGCCAGGCGCTCAAGGGCTGGCTGCTCGGCGGGCTGTTCCCGGTGGTCAGCGAGAAAAACGCGCGGTTTTTGCAAAGTGAGGTGGCGGGAATCGCGCTGGACGATGCGGTGATTCGCGCCTATGAGGGCCTGAACCGCGAGCAGGGGGAAGCGATGGCGGTACGGCTTTGCACGCAGGCGGCACGCCGCATTGCGCCGTATGTCGATGGGTTTTATATCATGACGCCGTTTCAGCGGGTGGCGCTGGTTCAGCGGGTCATTTCAGCCGTGCGGGGGCTATGAAAAGCGCCGATGGAGCTTGTCCGCGCTGGAAGACTATGGTATAATACAGCCATCAAGCAACGAACAAGGGAGGCAATACCCATGAAGGATACCAACAGCGGCTACTGCATGCATGGAGAACTGCTCGATGCGTTCGGCATTTTTATCTGTGACCTGAGCGTGAGCCAGCTGATTCTCTTTAAAGAGCAGAGCCATCCGGGACGCTGCATCGTGGCCTACAAGGACCACGTCAGCGAGATCGTGAACATCAGCGACGAAGAGCGCAACGCCTTCTTTGCGGACGTGAACCGCGCGGCCAAAGCGATTCACGCGGCGTTCCAGCCGGTCAAGGTGAACTACGGCGCGTATGGCGACACGGGTTGCCACCTTCACTTCCATCTTGTGCCCAAGTATCGGGATGAGTTTGAATGGGGCGGCGTGTTTGCCATGAATCCCAACCGCACCTATTTGACGGATGTGCAGTATGCGGAGATGATCGAGAAGATCAAGGCGCATCTGTAAGGGATTTTGGATCTGCGCGCAGAGGCAATCTCCAAATGGGAGCCAAAACGCGACGGCGGGCAATTGAAAAAACGGGGATTCGACTGCGAGGCCGGATGCCCGTTTTTTACTATACGATAGAAAAAATGCGGAGGAAAAGCATGGAGGAAAAAACGATAGAGATCGTGGAATGCAATGCATATCAGGACGCGCGTTTACAACAGTGCTTTCGGGACTATTTTTGCGAACTGGGCGAACCGCTCCGGGAAAACACAAGCGTATTTGACCAAATGCAGCGGGCCGCAACCGATTGCGGCATGCGCTGCCTTGTGATCCAAAGGGATGCGGATTTGCTGGGGTTTATTCAGTTTCAGGAAGAAGTGCTGACCCATCAAATGGCGTTTTTCACCGAGCGGTTGGGATTCATCCGGGAGCTGTGGGTCAATCCGTGCATCAGAAAGCTGGGATACGGAAAGGCACTCGTGCTTGCGGCCCAGACCTTCCTGAAGGACAGGGGCGTTCGCAAAATGATCTTGACCTATGAGCAAAGCGCGCTTGGCTTTTACGAGCGGCTGGGGTATCAGATCGATCCATCTTACCGCGCGGCCAATGAACAGGGGGTCGTCACGCGGTTGATCTGATCATGCTGCCATATGCCTTATGGCAAGCTAAAATTCAATGGTAATGTAAAGATGGAAAATGTAAAATGGATTTTCTTCGATATTGGCTCGACGATTATCGATGAGAGTGAATGCTATAGACTCAGATACCAGGAAGCTGTTGCGGGCACAACGATCAGCCTTCGTGATTTTGAAAACAAGGTCGTTGAGCTATCCAAACAAAATATGAAGGGCGATCGCGAGGCTAGCAAGTACTACGGGATAAAATTGCCGCCATGGCATCAGGAGGCGGAAAAGCCGTATAGCAATGCGAAAGCCGTGTGGAAGCAGATGGACGCTAAAGGATATCGCCTTGGCGTTATCGCCAACCAAAGTGCAGGGATAAAAGACCGCCTATCAAACTGGGGACTTTTAGCGTATTTTGATATCATTTTAGCCTCAGCGGAAGAGGGAATTTCAAAACCTGATATCGAAATATTTCATCGCGCATTGATCGCCGCAAAGTGTGTGCCCAGCGAAGCTGTCATGATTGGAGACCGTTTGGACAATGATATCTTCCCCGCCAAAAAAGTGGGCATGAAAACGGTATGGATCAAACAGGGGCTTGGCGGATTGGTGGAAGTTGTTCGTCAAAGTGAACAGGCGGATTATGAAATAGAGAATCTTTCGGAGCTGTTGTCGTTATTCTAATATTTTGAAATTAAACAAAAAGCACCGTCGTATAAGGTGCTTTTGATTAAGAGGGATATTTAGTTCTCGGGCAATATGGTGCGCTGGATGTGCAGAGAAGAAAAACGATTTAATGCCTCTCAGCGGTGAAAGAATAATCCCATGACGGCGCCGCACACCCCACCCAGAATATGGGACAGATGGGAGATATCGTCGGCGGAGAACAGCCCACCGAGGATTTCCTGCGTCAGGTAGAGCGCGGCAACGGCGACCAGGGTCAGCGGGATTTCACCGGGGCGGCTTCCGGCTGTGGAGGCCAGGAAGATCAGCATGTACACCACGCCGCTCGCGCCCAGAAGCATCGAATTTCCGCCGAAGAAGATGTGAAACAGCCCGGAGATGACGGCCGTTACGGCGATCATGAACAGCAGGCGCCAACTGCCGTAACGCTCTTCCACAATCGGTCCCAGGGCCAGGATAAAGGCGACGTTGGAGACGAAGTGGCCAAACGAAGTGTGGCCGCATACGTGACCGAGAAGACGCACGTAGCTGAGCGGATCGAGGAAACTGGAGCGGTAAACGGAAAAGATCAAGCGGTTGGATGCGCCGGCGGTGAGGGCGTTGAGGCCGAGCGCGGCCAGAGAGACGATAGCAAAGCACAATGTGGCGGGCGCATTGAACGTAAAGACGATCTTGCTCTTCTTCATGCGGCATCTCCTGAGCGGATGATTGATACGGACAGTATACCATGACGCGCCCGCGCATTCAAGCGTCAATCCCGGGCAGAGGAAAGCGGTTTTATCAAATTGGATAGAATCGGAATGCAGAATTTTATGCCGCAAAGGCTTGAAGAATCAGGGATTTTGTGCGATAATAGAAAATGCTGTGTATTGAAATATAAGAGTAGTCGTGTCTTGAAAAGGAGATCGTAAGCAACATGATCGCAACCCAGAATGTGTCCCTTTCCTACAGTGGCAAGCCGCTTTTTAAGAATGTCAACATCAAGTTTACCGCTGGAAACTGCTACGGCATCATCGGCGCAAACGGCACGGGAAAATCGACCTTTCTCAAGGTGCTTTCCGGCGATCTGGAGCCGACGACGGGCGAAGTGGTGATTACGCCCGGCGAGCGCATGGCCGTGCTCAAGCAGAATCACTTTGAATTTGACCAGTATGAGGTGCTGGAAACGGTCATCATGGGCCATAAGCGCCTGTATGACATTATGAAGGAGAAGGATGAACTCTACGCCAAGACCGACTTTACCGACGAGGATGGCGAACGCGCCAGCGCTCTGGAGGGAGAGTTCGCCGAGCTTGACGGATGGAACGCGGAGAGCAACGCGGAGATGATCCTCACCGGTCTGGGCCTGAGCCTGGACATGGAGCACAAGAAGATGAGCGAGCTTGACGGAAGCCAGAAGGTCAAAGTGCTGTTGGCGCAGGCGCTCTTTGGCAATCCGGACATCCTGCTGCTGGACGAGCCGACGAACTATCTGGACATTCAGTCCGTGCGTTGGCTGGAGAACTTCCTGCTCGACTTCCCCAATACGGTCATCGTCGTCAGCCATGACCGCCATTTCCTCAACAAAGTCTGTACGCATATCTGCGATATTGACTTTGGCAAGATCCAGATGTACGTGGGCAACTACGACTTCTGGTATGAGTATACGCAGATGGCGGCGCGCCAGCAGAAGGACATCAACAAGAAGAACGAGCAGAAGATCAAGGAGTTGCAGGCGTTCATTCAGCGCTTCTCGGCCAACGCCAGCAAGCACAAGCAGGCAACCAGCCGCAAAAAGCTGCTGGACAACCTGCAAATGGAGAACTTCACGCCTTCTTCCCGCCGCTATCCGTACGTTTCCTGGAAGCCGGATCGCGAAATCGGCAACGATCTGCTGACCGTGACCAACCTTTCCAAGACGGTCAACGGCCGCAAGGTGCTCAACAACATTTCCTTTGTGCTCACGCCGGGGGACAAGGTGGCTTTTGTGGGCACGGATGAGCTGGCCCGCACCACGCTCTTCCAGATCCTGATGGGCGAGCTTGAGCCGGACGAGGGCAGCTTCAAGTGGGGCATCACCACTTCCCAAAGCTACTTCCCCAAGGACAACAGCGCGTACTTCGACAACTGCGAGTACAACCTCATTGACTGGCTGCGCCAGTTCTCCCAGAGCCAGTATGAGAGCGATATCCGCGGCTGGCTGGGCCGGATGCTCTTCTCCGGAGAGGATGCGCTCAAGCAGGCGAAGGTGCTCTCCGGCGGCGAGAAGGTGCGCTGCATGCTCGCGCGGATGATGCTCTCCGGGGCCAATGTGCTCATCCTGGATGAGCCGACCAACCACCTGGATTTGGAATCGATTACGGCGCTGAACAAGGGCATGATCGAATTCACGGGCTCCATGCTCTTTGCGACGCAGGACCACGAGTGCATTCAGACGGTGGCCAACCGCATCATGGAAATTTTGCCGGGCGGCCTTGTGGATCGCCGCGAGAGCTATGACGATTACCTGGATAGCGAGATCGCATCTCAGCAGCGTGCAGCGCTCATGCAGCCCTGAAAAAACAATTTTGACCGGTCAACGGCAGAAAGGTGAAATCGCCCCCGGTTTTGTGGTATACTGAATCAGTCGGAAAGAGGGGAAGATACCTTGGAGCATATTCGCCGGGATAAAATTGTCAACATTCCCAACGCATTGACGTTGGTTCGGATTGCGCTGCTGCCGGTTGTGGTCTGGCGCTTTCAAATCGGGGATTCGGTGGGCGCGCTGCTGGTGTACCTGCTGGCAATGCTGACCGATGCCGTGGATGGCATCATCGCGCGCCGTTTTCATCAGGTCACGGCGTTGGGAAAGCTGCTTGATCCGGTTGCGGATAAGCTCTCCCTGGTGACCCTGATCGGCCTGTTCGTTGCGGATGGTCAGATTCCGCTGTGGCTGCTGGGCGTCATCCTGTTCAAGGAGGGCATCATGGTGATCGGTGGCGCCATCGCCCTCAAGCGCGGCATTGTGGTGTATGCCCTGCCCATCGGCAAGGTGACCACGGTGGCGTTTATTGCCTCGATTGTCTCGCGCTTCCTGGGGCTGACAGGCACGGCGGATGTTTTGCTGGGCGTTTCCGTCGTGATGGCCATGATTGCGCTGGTTTGGTACAGCCTGGACCTGATGAAAAAGCTCAACACAAACAATGTAGATTCTACAAAATAAAGTGTTCAGTTATGGTGGCTCGCTCCATTGACAAATGGGGTCGGGCCGCTTTATAATATCTCAATCGCTTTTTACTGGTGATGAGATGATGAAACAGGAGGAAGAAAGATGCTGCCGAAAGTGATTCGCGAAGGATTGACGTTCGATGATGTACTGTTGGTTCCGCGCCGTAGCGAGGTGTTGCCCAAGGAAGTCAATCTGGAAACTCGACTGACGGATAAAATCAAGCTGAACATTCCGTTTTTGTCTGCCGCCATGGATACGGTGACGGAGTCGAAGATGGCCATTGCGATGGCGCGCGAGGGCGGCTTGGGCATCATTCACAAGAATATGTCCATCGAGCAGCAAATGCAGGAGGTGGACCGCGTCAAGCGCAGCGAGAACGGCGTCATTTCCGACCCGTTCCACCTGAGCCCGGATCATCTGGTTTCTGATGCCGAGGAGCTCATGGCGCGCTACCGCATCAGCGGTGTGCCGATCACCAAGGACGGAAAGCTGGTCGGCATTCTGACCAATCGCGACCTCCGTTTTGAAACCAATTATGCGCGTCCGATTTCCGAAGTGATGACCTCGGAAAACCTGATTACCGCGCCGGTCGGCACCAATCTGGAGCAGGCGCGCGCCATCCTTGCCAAGCACCGCATTGAAAAGCTGCCGCTGGTGGACGAAGAGGGCAACCTGCGCGGCCTGATTACCATCAAGGACATTCAGAAGGCGGAGAAGTATCCCAATTCCGCGAAGGATGCCCAGGGCCGCCTGCTCTGCGGCGCGGCTGTCGGCGTGAGCCACGATGTGTTTGACCGTTTGAGCGCTTTGGTGAGCGTCGGCGTGGACATCGTCTGCATCGATACTGCGCATGGCCACAGCGTCGGCGTGCTCAACCAGATCGAGAAGATCCGCGTGGCCTTCCCGAACGTGCAGATCATTGCGGGCAACGTGGCGACTGCCGCCGCAACGCGCGCTCTCTTTGAGGTGGGCGCCGATTGCGTGAAGGTCGGCATTGGCCCGGGCTCCATTTGCACCACGCGCGTGGTCGCGGGCATCGGCGTACCGCAGGTGACGGCGATCAGCGACTGCGCCGAAGAGGCGGAGAAGATGGGCAAGCGCATCATTGCGGACGGCGGCATCAAGTATTCCGGCGATGTCGTCAAGGCGCTGGCGGCGGGCGGCACGGCCGTCATGCTGGGCAGCCTGCTGGCGGGCACCGAAGAGGCGCCGGGCGCGCTGGAGATCTATCAGGGCCGTCAGTTCAAGGTCTATCGTGGCATGGGCTCTCTGGCTGCCATGGAAAAGGGCAGCAAGGACCGCTATTTCCAGGAGGACGCCAAGAAGCTCGTTCCGGAAGGCGTCGAAGGCCGCGTTGCGTACAAGGGCGCGCTCAGCGACACCATCTTCCAGCTGCTGGGCGGCCTGCGTGCAGGCATGGGCTATTGCGGAACGCCGGACATCGATTCCCTGCGTCATGACGCGGAGTTCATCCGCATCACCAACGCGGGCCTGGTGGAAAGCCATCCGCACGACATCAACATCACCAAGGAAGCGCCGAACTACACCCGCGGCATGTAATCCGGTTGCTGTATACACCAAAGCAGACGTCCTGAGTTCGGACGCCTGCTTTTTTCTACTTGGTGAGGCCCATTGTGCGCAGAACCTCCATCATGTGGGTGCGTTGCGGCTCTTCCATGGGGGTGAGCGGAAGGCGCAGCACGTCGCAAAGCAGCCCGGTCTCTGCCATGGCGGCCTTCACGGGGATGGGGCTCACCTGGGAGAACAGCGCGCGAATGATGGGCAGGAGCGCGTACTGGGCGGCGCGCGCCTGGTCAAGACACCCGCTCAGGCAGGCTTTTGTGACGGCTCGCGTCTGCGCGGGCAGAAGGTTGGAAACGACGCTGATGGCGCCCACGGCGCCCAACGCCATCAGCGGAAGAATCAGGTCGTCGTTGCCGCAGTAGAGGGGCAACCCGGATTGTTCGATCATCTGCGCGGCGAGCGCCGCATCTCCGCTGGCTTCCTTGAGCCCGACGATACCGGGATGCAGGCTCAGTTGGCTGACGGTTGCGGGCGTCATGGTCATGCCGGTGCGCCCCGGCACGTGATAGAGAATCATGGGCAGCGGGCAGCTGTCGGCAATCGCGGTAAAATGCCGAATCAGCCCATCCTGTGTCGCCTTGTTGTAATAGGGGGTCACGCATAACTGGCCCTGCGCGCCCAGGGCATGCGCCTGGCGGGCGTACTCGATGGACCGGCGCGTGTCGTTGGCCCCTGTGCCCACAATCACGGGCATCGTGCCGTGAACGGTTTCAAGGCCGATGCGAATGATCCGCTCGCGCTCCTCCATGTTCAGCGTACAGGGTTCGCCGGTCGTGCCCAGCAGAACGAGAGCGTCCATGCCGGCGTCCATTTGCAGGTTGATCAGCCGCCGAAGGGCGGGTTCATCGAGCGTGCCGTCGGGTTGAAACGGGGTGACAAGCGCTGTTGCACAGCCGGTAAACAGGGGGGTGGACATATGAAAGACCTCCAATACGGATGAATCGACGCAAACGGAGAATCGAAGGGGAAAGAAAAAAGCCGCGCTACGGAAGTACCCTCAGTATCTCCGTAGCGCGGCTGTGCATATGCGGTTTACTTTTTGGGGATGTATCCCTGTGCGCAGAGCAGTTCTGCAATGAGCACTGCGCCGCCAGCAGCGCCGCGCAGCGTGTTGTGGGAAAGGCCGACAAAACGCCAGTCAAAGAGCGAATCCCCGCGCAAGCGGCCCATGGAAATGCCCATGCCGCGCTCGAAATCGCGATCCAGACGGGTTTGCGGGCGGTTGTCTTCGTCGCAGTATTGGATGAAGGGATGCGGAGCGCTCGGCAGATTCATCTTCTGCGGCAGGCCTTCGAAAGTGCGCCAGCGCTCGAGAATCTCCTCGCGGGTCACGGGCTTTTCAAAGCTGGCCCAGCAGGTGGCCAGATGGCCGTCGGAAACGGCAACCCGGATGCAGTGGGCGCTGATGATGGGCGCTTTGGCCGGGACGATGACGCCGTTTTGCACGGTGCCCCAGATCTTGAGCGGTTCCTGTTCGCTCTTTTCCTCTTCGCCGCCGATGTAGGGGAT
>CALVTV010000085.1 GCA_944363005.1 uncultured Clostridia bacterium
GCTATCCGATGGGTTCCACGGCTACGGTCAATCCGTACGGCTATCCGTTGCTGTATGTCGGTCAGACGGAGTACAAGCTTTCCGAGTTCACCGGCATTGTCGGCATGCGCGTGTACAACCTGATCAATCAGGAAATGATCGGATTTGAGAGCGGCCTGAATGCCGAGGCGATTTCTTCGAACGGCGGGATTTCCTCGTCGCCGATTGTGGAAAGCAATTCGGATACCCTCATTTACGGCGCCGAAAATGGCATGCTCTATACGGTCTCCATGAACACGCAGTTTGACCTTGACAATGCGCAGATCACGGTCGATCCGCAGGCGGTCAGCTATGCATACCGCACCACGCTTCGCAATGCCAGCCAGGGTATCGTTTCCAGCGTGGCGACGTATGGCGATTACGCATACTTTGGCGATCTGGCGGGCTCGATCCAGTGCGTTGATCTGAACACGATGCAGTGCGTCTGGGCCATTGATATGGAGGACAGCGTCGTGGCCTCCGTCGCGCTGGAGACCGGTGAGAATGGAGAAGTCTATCTCTATGCGGGCAACGTGGTCAACAAGCGGGAGCGCAGCAGCGCCATTCGTTTGGTCAAGATCGATGCGCTGAGCGGCGAGATCCTTTGGGAGTGCCCCAATGAGATCAAGGGCAAATACGCATCCGCGCCGGCCAAGGAAGGAATTTATGCGGGCCTGATGGGCTCTCCGCTCGTTGGAGAGGGCGATATCAGCGATCTGGTTATCTTCAACGTCAACCAGGTGACCGCTGATGACACGGCCTATGCCGTGGTGTATGCGCTTGACAAACAGACGGGTGAAGAGGTTTGGAGCCAGCCGCTGGATATTTCCTCGGTATCTTCGCCTGTGGCGGTTTATCAGCCGGACGGAAAGAGCTACATCTTGCTTGGTGACGACAACGGCACCTTCCGCTTGATGGATGGCTTTACGGGCCTGACGATCAGTACCGTCAACCTGGGCAGCGCCATTCAGTCTTCCGCGGTGGCCTATGGCAACGAGGTTGTCGTTGGAACCACCGGCGGCATGGTGTATTTCATCACCATCGAATAACAGGAATACCGGCAAAGCGCCGTTGTAGGATAAAATGCCCGCAGCGGCGTTTTGCTCATTTTTGAACGTTTCATATTTGACAGCGGAGAGGAAAGGTGTTCATGGAAAAGTACGTGATTGCGTTAGACCAGGGAACGACGAGTTCGCGCGCGGTCATCTTCGATCAACAAGCGCGCGTGGTGGCCATGAAGAGCTTCGAGTTTGAACAGATTTATCCGCAACCGGGATGGGTGGAGCACGATCCTGCTGCGATCCTGACTTCTCAGATCGATGCGCTGCGGGAAGCTGTGCGCATCAGCGGCGTCCCGGTCGAAGCGATTGCAGCCATCGGAATCACCAATCAGCGGGAGACGACGATTTTATGGGACAGGGAGACGGGCAGGCCGGTATATAACGCCATTGTCTGGCAATGCCGCAGAACAGCGCCGATCGTCAAGCGGCTTTGCGACGAGGGACTGGAGGCGCATATCCGCCGTACGACAGGGCTTGTTCCCGATGCCTATTTTTCGGGCACCAAACTTTGCTGGCTCCTCGATACCCTGGGCTTGAGGGAGAGGGCGGAGCGCGGGGAGCTGTGTTTTGGCACGATGGACAGCTATCTGGCCTGGAACCTGGTTTCGGGGCGCCCGCATGTGACGGATGCGACGAATGCCAGCCGGACGATGCTCTACGATATTCACAAAAACGATTGGGACGAGACGCTGCTCAAGGCAATGGATATTCCGCGCGCGGTTCTTCCGAAGGTTGTGGACAGCTCCGGGGTCATCGGCATGCTGGACCCGGAAATCCTTGGCCGGGCAATCCCTGTTGCGGCGCTGGCCGGAGATCAGCACAGTGCGCTCTTCGGGCAAGGCTGCTTTGAACCGGGCATGATGAAAAACACGTACGGCACGGGTTGTTTCCTGCTGATGAATACGGGAGATGAGCCGGCGCAAAGCCAAAACGGATTGGTGACCACCATCGCCTGGCGTATCGGCGGAAAGACGACGTATGCGTTGGAGGGCAGCGTATTCGTGGGCGGCGCCGCGATTCAGTGGTTGCGCGATGAGATGAAGCTGATTACGCGCGCTTCCGAGACGGAGGTCGTTGCGCAGTCGTTGCCGGACAACGGTGGCGTATATATGGTGCCCACATTCACGGGGCTTGGAGCGCCTTATTGGGACATGTACAGCCGGGGAACCATCATCGGTCTGACGCGGGGCACTGGTAGGGCGCATATCATTCGCGCTGCCCTGGAATCCATCGCGTACCAGTCCGCGGATCTCGTTTTTGCGATGGCTTCCGACTGCGGAAGGAAGCCCTTGGAATTGCGCGTGGACGGCGGCGCGAGCGCAAATCAATTCCTGATGCAGTTCCAGGCGGATATACTGGGCTGCAAGGTGGTGCGTCCGGCGGTCATTGAGACGACGGCGTTGGGCGCTGCGCTGATGGCAGGGTTGGCGGTAGGCGTATGGAAGGACATGGACGAAATTAGGCGGATTTGGGCTGTGGATCTGAGTTTGACGCCACAGATGGATGAGGCAACGCGTCAAAGCGTGCTTGCGGGATGGCATAAGGCCGTTTCGCGCAGCATGCACTGGATTGAAGAACAATGAGCGGCTTGGCCCGGTCTTCCCGCATGGGAGGATCGGGCCTCTCGTTTACCCGTTTGTAGAAACACGAAAAATAATTAACGTTCTCTTTTGCGTCCGCGCAGTTTCGTGAAATTTCCGTTCCTGCTTTTCGTCTTACAAGTAGAAAGCAAACCGATGGGAGGGATTGACTTTGAAGCGAGGTGCCGGCATGTGGATCGCGTTTGTGATTTGCCTGCTTCTGGGATGGGGTGTCGCGCCTGCGCAGGCACAGATCCTGCTGGATGCATCCGTCGGGTATGATCGTACGGTGTTCGCAGGAGCATGGGTTCCGTTTCAGGCCACGATAAACAATGACACGGATCAGGTACAGCAAGGTATGCTGTACCTGGATGTGATGCGAAACGAAAGCGAGTTTGACACGTATGCGTATCCCGTTACGATGCAGGCCGGAGAAGAACTGCGCGTACAATTCCCGATTTACATGGGAGTTTTGCAACGCAGTTTTGACGTTTCACTCGTGGTGAACGGGGAATGCGTAGCGCAGACAGAGACGGCAGTCGGCCGCTTCTTGGAGAAGCGCGTATACCCGATTGCCATTCTCGGGGGAGATCAGCGCCTGGTGGACAGTTTTTGCAGCGCTGGCAATCAAGACGTATTAAACCGGCAGGAGGAATTGGTCGCTGTAGAGATCAGCACATGCTTCCCGGAATTGTCCAGTCGGGAACTTCAGACGTTTGGCGCACTCGTGATTGGCGAGGGGGCGGAGCTGGATGACGCGGCGCTGGAGAAATTGGACGCTTGGATACGCGATGGCGGCGTTCTGATTCTCGGGCCTGAGAGCGGAGCGGCGTCTTCCTGGTCGGCTGCGCACACGGGCGTGCGCTTTGGTCCGAAGACGGAAAGCACAGATTGGGTTTCGGCGTTAATGGACGGGTTGGGCGCGGCGGCACAGGAACAGAGCGGCGAAAGCACGATCTATCCGTTGTCCTCGCAAGCGGAAATCTGGATCAGAGACGGACAGCAACGCGGGGTGCTCGCCCGGAGCGCCTATGATGACGGATGGATTGTCAGCTGCGGTTTTTCTCTGACGGATGCAGCCATTCTGGAGAGTGCAAAGCGCGATGCGTTCTGGCAGAGGGTTTTGATTGCGACGGATGCGGACTTGTACAAAAACGGGTTCGGTGCTTACAGCGGGCAGGTTTCAAAATACAGCGCGGACTTCCTCCTCTCGTTGATGAAGCTGGATGAGGGGGTGAGCGTGTTCCCGGTGCTCATTACACTGGGCGCATATGTGTTGCTGGCGGGTGTAGGGTTCTACGTGATGCTGCGCAGGGCAGATCATGGCAAGCGGATGTGGGTGTATTTGCCCGTGGCAGCTGTTGTCGGCGGTTTGGCGGTCTATGGATGGAGCGGAGTCCTAGCACTCAATGCCCCAGCGGCAGCGAGTGTCCGTGTCATACATTATGACGAGGAAGGCCGTGTATATAACGAAGAACAGGCTTATGTTGGCTATCCGGACCAATCGCGCGTAACCATTACCGCACAAAACGCGACGTCCATCGAGCGGACGGAAAGCCTGTGGTATGACAGCGCCGAACCGGAAGAAACCGTGACGTTGCGCGACATACGGATTTTGGGCAGTCAACCTTCTATTGAGCTCAAAGCCGTTGCGCCCTGGCTTGCGCAAAATCTTTCGATTCGCAGCGATGAAGGGCTTCCCGAAGGTGAAGTGACGGCGCGGGCCTGGATGGAGGAGGATGGCCTGCATGCCACGATTCAAAATGGCACTTCCGTGAACCTTGAAAATGCTGTTTTGCTCACGAGTTTGGGCTATGTGACGGTAGGGGATATCCCGGTGGGAGAAACACGGGAGGCCGCGTTGATTCGTCCGGCCGAGATCGTGCTGTTGGATGGTGAGCAGGCGATTTTTGACGGCGAGTTGCTTCGGTTTTCCCGTCGATTGTTCCAGGTCGTCAATGCATGCACGTATCCGCCGAGCCGTATTCCCAGCGGGGAGGTTCAGCTCAGCATAGAGGAACAAAATGAACGTTCCTTGAAAAATGGCAAACTCGATTTGGGTACGCTGGGCACAAATGATGCGTTTTGTTGCGTGCTGGTGGCGGATTGTCCGGACGTCTCCGGGACAACGCTGTATCATAATGGAGAACGCATCACCCGGCATACACAGATGAGCGTGTTGACGGCGGATGTCCGATTTGAGCCGGTCAGCCCGAGCGGCCATTACTATTATCCGGAAGGCACGTTTAAGGCCCGCCAGGTAGAGGTGTCCGACGAGGGCTTCCGACTGACCGATACGGCAGGAGAATGGTATCAGGAGGTGAACGGTGAGCGCCTCTTCGGGTTTGACTTATCCGCGCTCGATCCGCAGACGATCGACTCCATCCAGATTACGAACGACATGTATGATTCTGATTTGCGCGCACAGGTGTTCGATTGGAAGGCGAATACCTGGGTTGAGCTGAGCAATACAACAGAAGTGAGTTTGTCAATCGATGTGGGCGAGCGAATGCTCGATGAAGCGGGACGAATCTTCATTCGCTACACGTCGGACAACAGCGCAAGCGGTGTCTATGTGCCGGAAATCGCTGTGGAAGGAGGAACGAAGGATGATTCGCTGTGAGCAATTGTCCAAACGGTATGGAAAAAACGTCGCACTCAATCAGCTGAATTTGCAAATCGGTGCGGGCGAATTGCATGGCTTTGTGGGCCCAAACGGGGCAGGCAAGACCACAACCATGAAGATCCTGGCGACGCTGACGCGCCCAACCTCCGGAAATGCGTATGTTGACGGCATCAGCGTTGTGGAGAATCCGCAAAAGGCCCGCAGGCTGGTGGGGTATATGCCGGACTTCTTCGGCGTATATGACAATTTGAAGGTCTGGGAATACCTGGACATGTATGCGGGATGCATGGAAATTGGTCCGCGCGAGAGGCGGCGCAAGATGGATGCGCTTTTGGAACTGACCGCACTTGCCGACAAGCGGGAAGCCTATGTGGATGCGCTTTCGCGGGGCATGAAACAGAGGCTATGCCTGGCCAGAGCGCTTCTGCACGATCCGAAATTGCTGATTCTGGATGAACCGGCTTCCGGCATGGATCCCAGATCGCGGGCGCAAATGCGGGAAATCCTTTCCGAGGTGAGCGCGATGGAGAAAACGGTGCTGATCTCCTCCCATATTTTGCCCGAACTGGCGCAGATGTGCAGCCATGTGACGATTCTTGAACGCGGGCAGGCCAAGTTCAGCGGAAGTGTAAAAGCGCTGGAAAAGCAAATGCATCTGGATCAGGCGCTGACCATTCGGTTTTATCAGCCGCCGGATGAGCAGATGGCGCAAGCATTGGAAGCTTGTACGCAGAAAATTCTCGGCACAAAGCCCGTTCATGAACAACAGGACGTTTGGTATGTGCCTGGCGCGGAACACAGGGATCGGGATGGAGAACTGCTGGCGGCAATGATGGCGCTGCAGGCGCCGGTTTGCGACTTTCATCGCGAGCGGGCCTCGCTTGAACGGGTTTTTCTGGAGGTGACACAGGATGAAAATCAATCCGTTATTTGAGTCGTCTGCACGGCGGCGCATGCGCATGGCGAAAACTCCGGTGATCATCACGGCGTATCTGGGAACCCTCTTGGTGGTTGCCGCGTGCGAAATGGCGCCGTTTCTAGGACAAGGTGTCACTGTTGTTCGAATGCGTTTGGGAATTGAAAACTACATCTGGCTGACCGCGTTGCAATTTTTCCTGATCTTGTTGGTTGCGCCGGCTATGGGCGCCGCGAGCATTTCGGGCGAACGCGAACGGCAAACCTTCGATTTGCTATTGGTGACGGGCGTTGGAAGCTGCCGCATCGTGTTGGGAAAGCTGCTGGAGAATTTTGCTTTTCTGGCATTGCTGATCCTCTGTAGCGCACCGATCATGGGCACGGTATGGATCATGGGCGGTGTGGGGGTGTTCGATGTGATGATGACGCTTCTTTACCTGATGGTGATAGCGCTCGGCGCTCTGAGTGTCGGCATGGTGATGTCGGTGTTCTTTCATCGGACGTTGGCTGCCGTGATCGTGTCCTACCTGGCTGTCTTTGCGATCGGGGCAGGTACGTGGATACTTGCCAGATACGGCATGTCTGCGGCATACACATGGGAGACATTGCAGGAGCTGGAGCACGCGGCGCCGCTTACGGCGGTTCGGGCTTTGCCGCCGCTCATTCTGTTTAACGCGGCGGTCGGCTTGGTGATGCTGCTGGCGGGTCAAACGGGAATTTTGCACCACACCATGCAGACAACCATGCAGCTTCAGGAGATTTATACGATCAGCAAATTTGCTGGCTTTACGATGGTTTCTTATGTTGTGCTAATCGTCATCCTATTGTCAAGTGTTGTATTGATCGGTCTTGCCTGCGCCGTTTTGCACGGGCAGACCGGAGCTGCGCGCGTCAGGCGCAGCAAACAGAGGAATGCATGACCTCCTTTTCACGACCGGACAGGAAATCCTGTTCGGTTGTTTGTTTTTTGGTGGATTGCCAGAGCGAATGGAACTTCTTCCGGATTTTAGATTATTTTCGGACAAATTCGGAATTCGATGAAAAGAATTGAAGCAACACTTGCAGAAAAATCATGAAAAGTCTCGTTTCTCTTGTGTTCTCTCTTGACAGTTTGATAGGATCCGGATAAAATAAAACTGTTACGATTTGAGGCGTTTCGCCCCGAAGTTCGTCGAATTTGCGAGAACTTTGATGGAGGAAAAGAGCTATGTACGATATCCCTGTCACGCTCACCACCAACCCCAAGCAAAAGCCTGAGGACGAATCCAAACTCGGATTTGGCAAGATTTTTACCGATCATATGTTCATCATGGACTATGAACTTGGGCGCGGCTGGTATGACGCCCGGGTGGTTCCCTATGCGCCGTTTGTCATGGACCCTGCCTGCACGGTGTTTCACTATGCGCAGGAGATTTTTGAGGGCATGAAGTGTTACCGCCGCAAGGACGGCGGCTTGCAGCTCTTCCGTCCGCGCGACAACTTTGCCCGGATGAATCGCTCTGCGGCGCGCATGGGCATGCCGGCTATCGATATTGAACAGGCGATGGCGGGCTTGCTGGCGCTGATCAAGGCGGATGCGGACTGGGTTCCTTCGGCGCCGGGCACTTCGCTGTATATCCGGCCCACGATGATTTCCACCGATGTGATGCTGGGCGTACATGCTTCTCACACCTATCGCTTTTTCATCATCTGTTCGCCGTCCGGCGCGTATTACCCGAAGGGGCTTGCGCCTGTGGGCATTTACGTGGAGCCGGAACTCGTGCGCGCGGTCAAGGGCGGCGTTGGCTTCACCAAGACGGGCGGCAATTACGCAGCTTCGATCCTCGCCGGTGCGCTTGCGGAAGAAAAGGGCTATGAACAGGTCCTCTGGCTCGACGGCCGGGAGAACAAGTACATCGAAGAAGTGGGCTCGATGAACATGTTCTTCAAGTTCAGCGATGCTTTGGTGACGCCGCCGCTTCTGGGCTCCATTCTTGGCGGCATCACGCGCGATTCGATCATCAAACTGGCGGGCAAGATGGGCGTTCCGGTTGACGAGCGCAGAATTACCGTTCAGGACGTCTTTGATGCGGCGGACAATGGGACGCTTGAGGAGGCCTTTGGCTCCGGTACGGCGGCAGTCGTTTCGCCGGTTGGTCGCTTGGCTTGGAAGGATCGCGAAATCACCATTTCCGAAGGAAAGATCGGATCGCTTACACAGAAGATGTATGACACGTTGACGGGTATTCAGTTCGGCGAGATCGAGGATCCCTTTAATTGGATTGTCCGTGTTGACTGATTTCAGATTCCAGAAGATAAACGCAAGAAAATGGCACCCTTGGCAAAGCACGGGTGCCATTGCTATGCGCTGATGCACCAACGGAAGTGATGAGGGGCATCCATATTATCTGAGGGGGATCATGTTGCATGTTCAGGCAGGAAGAAACCTTTGTTGGCGGTTGGCAGGATAAGACGATTGAAGCGATGCAGCGACGGCGTTTTGAGCAGATGGTGGCGCAACTTCCGCCGCTGGGATCAAGCCGGTTGGAGAATTTGAGTGCGGGCACGTTTGAGCGAAAGCTTGAGCAGTGTTGGCAGGATGTGCCGCGCAAGCCGATGCGGGCGCAGCAGGAGAATGAGGTTTGGCGAACGGTGCTCAAGAGCATTGACCGGCAAGCGGACTGCCTCTCCCACGAGGAACACGAGCTCGTAGAACGCGCGCTCATCCTCGGAGGATGCGCGCAAATTGAAGACACACTGGAGCTGGAAGCGGCGCGTGCGTTGGCGATGCGCTTGTGGGCGAATGTGGGTCTGGTGTCCGGGAAGCCCTATGTGGAGCTGGAGCGTCCTATCGTCGGGCCTGTGGCCAAAGCGTTTACCAAGGAATCTCATGAGGCGGTTCGCAGGCGTTTTGATGCGTTTCACGAATACATGACGAGCACGCTGTATCGTGTTGGCGCGATGGATGACAGGCAACCGCAGATGATGATCGTTCGCGAAGTGCTTCGTATGCGCGAGGACGATGAACTTTCGCTTCAATTGGCGCGCCGGTATTTGTGGGCAAGTTATGACTGCGTGGATTACAGCGGGGGCGTGATGCTGGTGCATTCGGCGTTGGCAGAACCCAGGAGCGTGATCAGCGATGGAAGGCGCAAAACCGCGCTTTTGCTTCCGCAATCGCCCATGAGTGTTGCTTTGGATATTTTGCCGGAAGAGATTCCGCTCCAGAGAGAACTGGAGCGCTCTATTGCGGGGGCGCTGCGCAACGGCCTGAATGCGCAGGATGTGGCCAAAAACATTCGCTACCTTTGCAAGCAGGGGGCGCCATTGCAGGCGATGGAAGATGTGCTGCAATCTTCTCTGATTGTTTACCTTTCAGGGGCGATGCGCGGGGCGTTGACGGCCATGTATTATATGACGCCCAAGTGGATTGAGTGCGGCGAGAGTGCGTCGTTCCAGTGATACGAGTGAGGAGGGCATGGCGATGATCATACGCGTGCCACGGGAGAAGGATGGATTGATGCTTTCCCGACTGCTGACGCAGACGGCGGTCGATGT
>CALVTV010000086.1 GCA_944363005.1 uncultured Clostridia bacterium
TGAGCACCACTTCCTGAAAACCGGCCTGCGCGAGCCTCTGCGCTTCCTGCGCGATGTCCTCAAGCGGTCGGGAGCGGATCGGTCCGCGCACGGAGGGAATGATGCAATACGTGCAATAGCGGTCACACCCCTCCTGGATCTTCATGGTCGCGCGGGTATGCCCCTCATGCGCATGCACGCTCAGGTGCTCGAAGGGCGCCTGCCGCAGCGATTCCACGGCAATCAGCGCACACTCCTGCTCGAGCGCCTGTTCAAGAAGGCTCACCACTTCTCCCCGGCGCTGTGTGCCCAGGATCAGGCGCACACCGGGCAACGTCAGTGTGTCCGCCGCGCGCTGCGCCAGGCAACCCGTCACGACGATCGCCGCCAGCGGGTTCTGCCGGTGACAACGGCGGATGACCTGCATGCTCTTCTTGTCGCCCGTGCCGGTCACCGTGCAGGTATTGACGACATACACGTCGGCTTCCCCTTCAAAATCGACCGTCCGGTAACCGGCCTGCTCGAACCGCTCGCGCATGGCCTGCGTGTCATACTGATTGACCTTGCACCCCAGCGTGTGAAAGGCCACCGTCTTTTCTCTCATAAAACCCCTTACTCCATTTCGCCCAAACCGGCCAACACCATCGTCAGCGCGCAAAGGCCAGCCGTCTCCGTGCGCAGGATGCGCGGTCCGAGCGTCACCAGTTTGCCGCCGGCCCGCTGGGCAAGCCACTGCGCCTCCTCCGGCGCAATGCCGCCCTCCGGACCGATGAGGATGCCGATCCGCGGCGCATCCTTCTCGCGTACCGCTTCAAGGCACGCACGCACACTCCCGTCGCGCGCATCCTCCCAGGGCACGATCAGAAGATCCAGCCCGCAAAGCTCCGCCTCCAGTTCAGCCAGCCTGCGGGGCATCTGCACCTGCGGCACACAGATGCGCGCGCATTGCTTGACCGCCTCGCGCGCGATCTTTTGCCAGCGCTCCGTCTTTTTGGCTGCATCCTTGCCCTCGAGTTTCACGATGCTGCGCGCCATCGCCACGGGCTGCACGGCGAACGCGCCCAACTCCGTGCTCTTTTGCACGATCCACTCCATCTTGTCCGCCTTCGGCAGCCCCTGGTAGAGCGTCACCTGCGCGCGCGCTTCCGTGCTCGGCAACGTTTGCAACACCTGCACGTGCACGCAGCCCGCCTGAACCTCCGCGATGCGCGCCACATAGCGCCCCGGCGCGCAGACCAACTCGATTTCGTCCCCCGGCGTCAGGCGCAGTACGCGCAGCGCGTGCCCGGAATCCTCCTCACTGAGCCACGCGCCGTCCGCCACAAGGCCGCGCTCATCCGCAAAGAATCGATGCATGCTCGCTCACAGGGTCGCCGCCAGGCAGACCCATTCTCCCTTCGCCAGCCGGTTGCAGACCGTGTAGCCCGCGGCGGCCAGAGCATGCTGTACATCCTCCTCGCGCTCGCGAATGATACCCGAGCAGATGAACACGCCGCCAGGCAGCAAGTGCCGCTTCGCCGGGCCGCACAGATAGCAGATCACATCCGCGATGATGTTGGCGACGATGACGTCCGCCTTTTCCTCGCTGTTTTCCAGCAGATCCCCGTGCTTGACGCGCACCACATCCGCCAAGCCGTTCTTCTGCGTATTCTCGTGCGCAACCTTCACCGCCAGCTCATCCAGGTCGATGGCCAACACGTCCGCCGCGCCGAGCTTAGCCGCCGCCAGCGCAAGGATGCCTGAACCGCAGCCCACGTCAATCGCCCGGCAGCCCGGCTTGATATACCGCTCCAGCTGCTCCATGCACATGAACGTCGTCTCGTGCGTGCCCGTGCCAAACGCCATACCCGGATCGAGCTCCAGCACCAGGTCGCCCGCCTGCGCCTCATACGGCTCCCAGCTCGGCTTGATCACCAGGTGTTCGCCCGCGCGGAACGGCTTGTAATACTTCTTCCAGTTCTCCGCCCAATCCTGCTCGTGGACGCTTTGATGCTCCAGGCGCAGGCTCCCGATGTCAAACCCCAAATCCATGCGCAGCAGGTCGCGCAGCTTCTCGCCCACGAGCATCAGCGTCTCCTGCGCGCTCATGTCGTCCTTGAAATACGCCTTGACGAGCACATCCTCGCTCATGTTTTTGAGCACGTCCTCGTCGATCATGTCCCACATGCCGTCCGACTTCTTGCTGGAAGTCACGTCATAGCGGTCCTCGATCGACGTTCCAACGGCTCCGGCATTCATGAGCACCTCGCTGACGAGATCCGCGCCCATGGTCGTGGTATGTACCACCGCTTCCATCCAATCCATATGCAATCCCCTTTATGCGCTCCGGCGCGCGAAGCGCCTGTTTTCAAAAAGAGCCCGAATAAGAAATAATTCTTACTCGGGCTCCAAAATCCTTTATTTTTTGTCGAACTTTTCCTTGAAGCGCTCCGCATTTTCGCGGATATAGCTCTTCATCTGCTCTCCAAAACTCTTGCGCCGCTCGTATTCGCCGCCCTTGAGGGAGTCCTCGAACTGGCGGAGCAAGTCCTTTTGGCGCTCGCTCAAATGCTTGGGCACATCCACATGCACGGTGAAGTACAAATCGCCCTTGCCCGAGCCGCGCAGCTGCTGGATGCCCTGGCCGCGAACGCGGAAGGACGTGCCTTCCTGCGTGCCTGCCGGGATGGTATAGGGCATCTTGCCCTCGAGCGTCGGCACATCGATGTCGCCGCCAAGCGCCGCCTGCGAGAAGGAGATCGGCACATCGCAATACAGGTCGTAGCGGTCGCGCTTGAAGATCTTGTGCGGCCGGACCGTGCAGGTGATGTACAGATCGCCGGACGGACCGCCGTTGCGCCCCGGTTCTCCCTCGCCCGGAATGGTCTTGCAGTTCTGGCCGTCGTCCACACCGGCGGGCACGGTAAGCGTCACCGTGCGCGTCACGCGCACAAACCCGGAACCCGAGCACTTCGTACAGCGCTCCTTGATCGTCTTTCCCTTGCCGCCGCAAGTCTGGCAGGTGCGCATCGTCTGTACCTGGCCAAAGGGCGAATTCATCGTCACGCGCTGCTGACCGGTGCCATGGCACGTCGGGCAGGTCTGCGGCTGCGTGCCGGGCTTGGCGCCCGTGCCCTTGCAGGCATCGCAGGTCGCGTTGCGCTGGAACTTGAACTCCTTCTTGCAGCCGAAGGCAGCCTCTTCAAAGGTCAGCGTCAGGTTGTACTGCAAATCGCTGCCGCGCTGCGGCGCATTCTGACGCGCAGCCGACGAGCGTCCGCCAAACCCGCTGCCCGTGAACATATCAAATATATCTTCAAACCCACCGAAGCCGCCAAACCCGCCGAAACCGCTGCCGCCGGCACCGCCCATCTGCGGGTCATTGAAGCCGAACTGGTCGTAGCGGGCACGCTTTTGCGGATCGGAGAGCACTTCATAGGCCTCGTTGATCTCCTTGAAACGGCGCTCCGCGTCCTTGTCATCCGGATGCAGATCCGGATGGCTGGCCTTGGCGGCCTTGCGGTACGCCTTCTTGATCTCGTCATCCGAAGCGCCCTTGGCCACGCCAAGCACCTCGTAGTAATCTCGTTTATCTGCCACAGCAGTCACCGCCTGTCTCTATAACCGCGCGATGCCGCCGCCACAGAGTGACGGCGGCCGATGCGCTTCCTCGTCTTTGATTTCGATTAGTGGACATCATAGTCCGCGTCAGACGCGCCGTCAGACTGGGTCGCGTCCTGCGCCTGCTGATAGCCGCCGGCCTGCGCGTTCGGATCCTGCGCCTGCTGCTGCTGATAGATCTTGCCGAAGACGTTGTAGACCTTCTGGGTGAAGGCTTCCATCGCCGTCTTGATCTGCTCGGCGTTGTTCGTCTCGCGAACCTTCTTGAACTCAGCCAGCTCGCTTTCAACGAGCGTCTTGTCCTCGGCGCTGAGCTTGTCGCCCAGTTCCTTGAGCTGCTTCTCGATCTCGAAGATCATGCTGTCCGCACGGTTGAGGGTTTCAACCTCTTCCTTGCGCTTCTTGTCCTCCGCGGCGTACTGCTCGGCTTCCTTGACTCGCTGGTTGATCTCTTCCTCAGAGAGGTTGGTGCTGGAGGTGATGGTCACCTTCTGCTCGTTGCCCGTGCCCAGATCCTTCGCGGAGACGTTCACGATGCCGTTGCGGTCGATGTTGAAGGTAACCTCGATCTGCGGCACGCCACGCGGCGCCGGGGCAATGCCGGTCAGCTGGAAGCGGCCGAGCGTCTTGTTGCCGGCTGCCATCTCGCGCTCGCCCTGCAGCACATGCACCTCAACGGAGGTCTGGCCGTCCGCCGCAGTGGAGAAGATCTGGCTCTTGGTCGTCGGGATGGTGGTATTGCGGTCGATCAGGCGGGTGAACACGCCGCCCATCGTCTCAATGCCCAGGGACAGCGGCGTGACGTCCAGCAGCAGCACGTCCTTGACCTCGCCGCCCAGCACGGCGCCCTGAATGGCCGCGCCCACGGCGACGCACTCGTCCGGGTTGATGTTGCGGTAGGGCTCCTTGCCGGTGATCTTGCGCACAGCCTCCTGCACCGCCGGGATACGGGTAGAACCGCCGACCAGGATCACGCGGTCGATCTCGCTGGCCGTCAGGCCCGCGTCACGCAGCGCGTTCTGCATCGGGGCAATGGTACGGTCCACCAGGTCGCGGGTCAGTTCGTCGAACTTGGCGCGCGTCAGGGTGATATCCAGGTGCTTGGGGCCGGTCGCATCCGCCGTGATGAACGGCAGGTTGATGTTGGTGCTCATGACGCCGGACAGCTCGATCTTCGCCTTCTCGGCGGCCTCCTTGAGGCGCTGGAGCGCCATGCGGTCGCTCTTGAGGTCGATGCCGTTGTCCTTCTTGAATTCGGCTGCGAGGTAGTCGATGATGCGCTGGTCGAAGTCGTCGCCGCCCAGGTGCGTATCGCCGTTGGTGGCCAGCACCTCGAAGACGCCGTCGCCGATCTCCAGCAGGGACACATCGAACGTGCCGCCACCCAGGTCATAGACGAGAATCTTGTGGGAATCTTCCTTGTCGAGGCCATAGGCCAGAGAAGCGGCCGTCGGCTCATTGATGATGCGCAGCACCTCAAGGCCCGCGATACGGCCGGCATCCTTCGTGGCCTGGCGCTGGCTGTCGGAGAAGTACGCCGGGACGGTGATGACCGCCTGCGTGACGGTCTCGCCCAGATACGCTTCCGCATCGGCCTTGAGCTTCATGAGGATCATGGCGCTGATGTCCTGCGGCGTGTAGTCCTTGCCGTCGATCACGATGCGGCGGTCGGTGCCCATGTCACGCTTGATGGAAATGATGGTGCGGTCCGGGTTGGTGACCGCCTGGCGCTTGGCTACCTGGCCAACCATGCGTTCACCGTTCTTTGCGAAAGCGACGACGGACGGCGTGGTGCGGGCGCCTTCCGCGTTGGGGATCACCACCGGTTCGCCGCCCTCCATGACGGCTACGCAGCTGTTCGTCGTGCCCAAATCGATACCGATAATCTTGCTCATATATGTGTCCTCCTGTCAAAAAACTGGGATAATTGTGTTGTTAAAAGTTGCTTTCCGGCGTGAAGCGCCGGTATCTATGAGGAAACGGGCTTAGCCCGAAACCACCTTGACCATCGCGTGACGAATCACGCGGTTGCCGAGTTTATAACCCTTTTGCAGCACGAGGCAAACCGTACCCGGCTCGCCCTCCTCGGCAGAGCCCTGCATCACAGCGTTGTGCAGCTGCGCATCGAACGGCTGACCGATGGGGTCCAGTGTCTCCACGCCCATTTTGGAGAGCGTCTCCAGCATCTGCCTGAGCACCATCTCCACGCCGCTGCGCAGTGCGGATTCCTCCCCCGCGGCATCGAGCGCGCGTTCCAGATTATCCACCACCGGCAACAGTTTTTCAATGGTATCGCGCCGGCCGTCGTCATACGCCTCGTGCCGCACGCCTTCGGTGCGCCGGCGGTAGTTGGCAAATTCAGCCTGCTTGCGCTGGGCGAGGTCGAGGTACTCGTCGCGCTGAGCGCGGGTTTCCTCAAGCTCTTTTTGAAGGGCCGCGGCATCGGGCTGCGCATTCTCCTGCTCCGCCGTTTCAACCTGCGGCGCGCTGTTTTCGACCTGCTGATTGGTCTCTTCGTTCATACTCTTCTGCCTCTCCTTCAGGCTGTCGGCGGCTCGCTTCACCCGTTCCCGAATGGAGCTCTTCCGCTCTGCCGGTTGACTTTTTTGCTTCTTCTTCATAATTGTTTATAACTACCCGTTTTTCTCCTCGAGCAGTTCCCCCAGGGACTGGCCCACCTGCGAAAGCACCGAAAGCACCTTGCCGTACTGCATGCGCGTGGGGCCGATCAAGCCGATGGTATTGACCCGGCCGTCGCTCAGGCGATAGCTCGCCGTGACGATGGAACAGTCCTTCGTCTCCTCCATGCCGGTTTCCGGGCCAATGCGCACGGAGAATTCCATTTCGCCATGCTGGGAAAGCAGGCTGATGATCTTCTCCTTGGTCTCCAGCACGCGCAGGAGCGACTTGGCTTTGTCCACATCCGAGTACTCCGGAAAACTGAGCAGATTCGATCGTCCGCCCACGGCCAGCGCGGAAATGTCGTCCTGTTCGTCCGGCGGCGTATCCTGCGCCAATGCGCGCATCACGCCGCGCACATCCTGCGGCGCACCAGCAGCCAACTGCGTGAGCCGTTCGCTCAACTGGCTGAGCGGACAACCTTCCAGCTGCTTGCTGAGCACACGGGAGACCGTGTACAGCTCTTCCTGCGCCACCGGCGCATCCAAATCGAGGATGTGCTGGCGCACGGCGCCGCCGAGTGTCACGAGAATCAACAGGCAACGCCGGTCGGACACCGGAACCAGTTGCAAATGGCTGAGTCTCTGCTCGGCCCGCGGGTTGCGGGTCATCACCGCGGCGGTGTAGTGCGTCACGCTGGATAGCGCCTTCGCCATCCGGCTGGACAGGTCTTCCACCTGATGAATGCGCGTGTCAAAGCAGCTTCGAATGAATGCCGTCTCCTCCACGCTCAGCGGCTCCGGCCGCAGCATCTGATCGACATACAGGCGATATGCCTTGTAGGACGGCACGCGCCCGGCGGACGTATGCGGGGAATCCAGATACCCCAGCTCCTCCAGGTCGCTCATCTCGTTGCGGATGGTGGCCGAAGAGAGCTTCTGTTCGTATTTACGGGAAATGGTTCGGGAACCGACGGGCAGCGCGGTCAGGATATAGTCGTCAATGATCGCCTGCAAGATTCGATACTTGCGATCGATCCGATCCATCCTGCCTTCCTCCTTTCGGTGTTGTTAGCACTCAACTCACTCGAGTGCTAATCAGCGTGATAAAGATACCACGTTGGTGCGGATTTGTCAACAGCCTTTTCACATCTTTTTGAAGAAATCTGACTTTTCCTGCCTTTCCTCTGCGCTTTCGTTCGCTGGAAAGGACACTTGGGCAGTCTGGTGCAGGTTTCAAGCGCCATTTTGCGGTTTTGGCGCATCCTGCCATCAAAGCATCTCCACCAGCACGCTGTTCATGACCTGCATGCCCCTGGGCGTCAGGCGCAGAAACTCCCCTTCGCGCTCCATCAGGCCATCGCGTTGGCAGCGCTCGATCACCCTGGGCCAAACCTCTTGCGGCGTACGGCCAAAATCGCGGGCAAAACGCGCGCAGTCCACACCGCGCGTCATCCGCAGCCCCATCATCATCCGCTCAAACATCCGATCCTGCGGCGTGTTTTCTCCTTCGGTCTCGCGCTGCGTGCTTCCGCTTTGTGTCGTCTGCAAATAGGCTTCCCAATTCGCGGGATTATAAAACCGGCGTCCCGCCAAATCGCTGTGCGCCGCGCACCCCAGCCCCAAATACGGGCCGCACGACCAGTACACGATGTTGTGCCGGCAGGCAAACCCTGGGCGCGCGTAATTGGAGACCTCGTAGCGCGCAAAGCCCGCCTCCCGCGTCAGCCGTTCCGTGACCTCATCCATGCGGCACAGCGCGTCCTCATCCGGCAACGGCGCGCATTCCCCCCGCTCAACCTGACCGCAAAGCGGCGTTCCCTCTTCCACAATCAGCGCATAGCAGCTCAGATGCTCCGGCGAAAGCGCAATCGCCTGCTCGAGCGTCTGGGTCCATTGCTGCACGCTTTGGCCGGGCAAGCCCAGCATCAGATCGAGATTCAGGTTGCCAAATCCCGCGTCGCGCGCCATGCGCACAGCCTCCTGTGCCTGCGCAGCGGTGTGAATCCGGCCGATGCCCGCGAGCAGCGCATCGTCAAAGCTTTGCACCCCGAGCGAAAGCCGATTGACGCCCGCCGCGCGGTATGCGCGCAGATTCTCCGCCGTCAGCGTGCCCGGATTGCCTTCCATCGTGATTTCCGCATCCGGCTCAAGGTCAAAGCAGGCCCTCACCGCCTCCATCAGCGCGCGCACCTGCTCTCCCGAGAGCAGCGTCGGCGTACCGCCGCCCAGGAACATCGTTTTCACCGGCCTGCGTCCAAAGAAAGCCGCCTGCGTGCGCATTTCGCGGCAGACGGCCTCCAGATAGCGATCGCGCTGCGCCAGCTGTCCGGGGTAGGACGTGAAGTCGCAGTACGCGCACTTTTTGACACAAAAGGGGATGTGGATGTACAGGGAAATGGATTCCATTTTGCCCCCTCTTTCCATATTGATGATCACTCATCCATCTTGAGCACGGCGGTGAACGCTTCGCTGGGCACCTGCACGCTGCCAAGCTGGCGCATGCGCTTCTTGCCCTCCTTCTGCTTTTCAAGCAGCTTGCGCTTGCGGCTGATGTCGCCGCCATAGCACTTGGCCAACACATCCTTGCGCATGGCCTTCACCGTCTCGCGCGCGATGACCTTTCCGCCGATTGCCGCCTGAATCGGAATCTCAAACTGTTGGCGCGGAATGACTTCCTTGAGCTTTTCCGCAATCGAGCGGCCACGCGCATAGGCGCGGTCGCGATGAACGATCATCGAGAGCGCGTCGCAGGGTTCGCCATTGAGCAGCATGTCCAGTTTGACCAGATCGCTCTGCGCATAGCCATCCAGCTCATAATCGTAGCTGGCGTAGCCCCGGCTCCGGCTCTTGATCTGATCAAAGAAGTCAAAGATGATCTCCGAGAGCGGCAACTGATAATGCAGGCACACGCGCGCGCCCTCATAGACCATGTCCTTGAACACGCCGCGCTTATTTTGGCAAACCTCCATCAATGCGCCCACGTACTCCTGCGGGGTGTGAATGCTTGTCTTGACGATCGGCTCCTCCATGAAGTCGATCTCGCCGGCAGGCGGAAGATTGGACGGGTTGTCCACTTCCACCAGGCTGCCGTCCGTCTTGTGGACCTTATAGATGACGCTCGGTGCGGTCGTGATCAGATTCAAGTCGAACTCGCGCTCCAGGCGTTCGGAGATGATCTCCATGTGCAAAAGGCCGAGGAAACCGCAGCGGAAGCCGAAGCCCAGCGCCTGGCTCGTCTCCGGTTCGTAGGTCAGCGAGGCGTCATTGAGCTGAAGCTTCTCGAGCGCGTCCTTGAGGTTGGCATAGTCCGCGCCGTCGGCCGGATAGATGCCACAGAACACCATCGGGTTCACCTGCCGGTAACCCGGCAGCATCTGCGCGGCGGGATTCGCGTCGTCGGTGATGGTGTCGCCGACGCGCGTGTCGTGCAGATCCTTGATGGAGGCGGCGACAT
>CALVTV010000087.1 GCA_944363005.1 uncultured Clostridia bacterium
CAGGGGCTTCGTAGGGGTATTCAAGGGGGTATTCAAGGGGTATTCAAACTGCATACCCCAATGAATACCCCTTTGAATACCCGTACCGTGAAATCGTTACTTGTATCATTTTATGAGTGCAGACACATTAAAGGTCTGAAAACTATGGTTTTCAGACCTTTTTTCATTGCGTTTTTTTGCATAAACCGTTTGAATAAAGAAAAAACAGAGGCCTTTCAGTTCCTGTTTTTCCGCTCTCTTGCGTCAAAGGACGCAACAAGTGCGTCGACGCCCAACAGGCTTGCGGCGCGACATAAATTACAAAATGGGTAGCTGAGGACGATTTCAGCGCTCACCAATCCCTTCCCTCGGCGCAGGAAGTTGATCACCGTTTCTCTCAGCTATACAAAAGGGCTAGAGCCAAGGTTTTTCAACCTTTTTGTTTTTCAAGCGCACCGCCGACAATGCATGCGAGGATAAAAAAAGCTGCTATGTGCTATCCTTTATCCGCAGCTGAAAAAGCAGTCAACGAGGTCCGCTCCACTAACTGCGCATCCAAGGTAAGGCACGGGGACGGATGCTTACCATCCATTACATCAAGCAGCGTGCGCACGGTCAGCTCGCACTGCTGCTGCATTCGGTTGTCCACAGAGGCCAGCTCCGGCGTAGCGCAACGACTGAGAATCGTATTGTTAAAGCCAATCATCGGTATAGGCGGCAATCCGGCAGACTGTAGCGCCTTTGCCGCCCCGATAGCCAGCGAATCGTCGGCCGAAAGCACAGCATTGAATGATACTTGGTCCAGCAGCTGCCGCACTGTTTCCACCGTTTGCCCGAAGGAAGAGCCGCCCTGGTTGTGAATCTGGATTTCCATAGGTTCTGACCGGGCATACAGCGCCATACCTTCCCGGTATCCGTTCAGTTTCATGTGGCCGCTATAAGTTTCCGAATCATACAAGTATAGTACGCGATCATGTCCCATCTCCGCCAGGCGGCGCACCATCTTGCAAGCGGCTCTTTTTTCGTCGCACAGGGTACAGAACAGGTTATCGCCTTCAATGCGCCCGTTAAGCAGAAACACTGGTATATGCCGGGCTGCATAGCGAAAGTCCTCCTGTTCCTGCTCCGTGCAGCTACAGCCGATCACCACGGCTGCATCTACCTGCCGGTTGATGAGCGATACAAAATAAGCCCGCTTGGATTCATCGTTGCTGGCGGCGTCAATCAACAGAATTTCAAATCCGTTGGCGCGTAGCAGGCGGCTCAGCTCCGCCACAGGATAGGCATGGTTTCCGTCCGATATCACCGGGCAGATGATACCGATGGTGTGACTGTGCTTGGTGTTGAGGCTATGAGCAAGCGCGTTGGGTATGTATCCCTCTCGAATGATCACTTCCTCCACCCGCTTGCGAACCGCCTCACTGACGGGTCCGGAGCGGTTCAGCACGCGCGATACCGTGGCGGTTGATACGCCAGCCATGCACGCCACATCATAAATGTTCATGTTTGCTCCTCCTTCCGCTTTCCAGAAGTGTAAGCGATTTCACCGCTTTTTGTCAAGCGTCGAGATGCATAGTGGACGATTTTGAGGTTCAAAGAGGCTAAAATTGCACTCTTTCCCTTTCTGCATTAAACAAATTGACAGTTTTCCCGCTGGCATGACATAATAAACACGAAAAGGCTGAAACCGGTTACACAGTGCCGGCATCGTTCAAAATCGATTAACAGGGAGGATCAGCAAAATGGAAAAATTCTACATTGCCCGTAATGAGGATGTCAAAAAGGAATTTGACGCCAATGGTTTCTCCTGTACCGAACTGCTGCCCGGTACATACGAGGGAGGAATTCGCAACTACAAGTGCTTCCTTAAGCCTGGGTGTGAGGTCTCCCCCACGCTGTACGCCGACAAGACCGTTCTGTTTTTCTTTGGTCAGGGGGTCGGTTACATCCGCGACGCAGAAGCAGCCTACAACATCACCGAGCTTAGCTTCTATGCCCCCAAGTTTGACCAGTGCCCCTATACCATTCATGCGGTGGATGAAATGGAATTTGTGATGAGCATTGTTGACCTGAACGAATGGGATCGCAAAATCATCGCTGAAAACCACATCTACCTGCCCTTCTTCCGTAAGCACAGCGACTGCACCCGCTATGTTCAGGACTGCAAAGGCCCCAACACGGAGGCGCGCAACGTGCTGGGGTGTAAGCAGCTGGGCCGCATCATGGTGGGCACCACCCGTGCCGTGGGCGAGGGCACCACGGAAGAGGGCCATCCCGCAGTGCACCAGTGGAATTATTGTGTAGGCGCTTCGGACTTCCATATTTCCGTGGATCATTGCGAGCCCCTGCCCCATAAGGCAGGCGAGTGGAGCTTTATCCCCGCGGGTCCTGATCATGACCTGGTAGCTGACCCCGGCAAGGAGGTATTTTACGTCTGGTACGAGCATTTTGCTCGTGAAAAGGATTTTGACGTCAAGGTGCTTCCCGGACAGAAGCTGCCTGAATAACAGCGGCTCGAAAAACAGGAGGAATCGAAACATGAATTTCTATGTGGCCCGTAACGAGGATATCAGGGTGGAATACAATGCCGATGGCTTTGCGCGCACAGAGCTGTTGCCCGGCACCTATGACGGCGGTGTGCGCAACTACAAGTGCTTTCTGAAGGCCGGCTGTCAGGTTGAACCGGAATGCTATGCCGATAAGCTGGTGCTGCTGTTTTTCGGCAAGGGCGAAGGCTATGTGGCGGATGCTTCGGCGGCCCATGCCATCAGGGAGCTTAGCTTCTATGCCCCCCACTTCGACAAAGCCCCCTATCGGGTGCAGGCCTTTACGGATATGGAATTTGTAATGGCCGTGATCGACATGTCAGAAGGGGATTGGGAAGACTATGCCGCCTCCCATGCTCGCCTCCCCTTCTTCGTCAGCTTGAGCCAGTGTGTAAAATACGATCAGGACTGCAAGGGTCCCAACACCACATCCTGGCACGTGCTCAACGCCAAACAGCTTGGTCACGTGATGGTGGGTGTGGTGCGCGCCGTGGGCGAGGGCACCGTGGAAAAGGGGCATCCTGCCGTGCATCAGTGGAATTATTGCATCGGCGATGCGGACTTTGACATGACCGTGGACGGACAGACGGTCAGCCACAAAGGCGGCGAGTGGAGCTTCATCCCCGCGGGACTGGACCACAGCCTGGTGGCAAAGCCCGGCAAGGAAGTTTTCTACGTGTGGTTTGAGAAGTTCACCCGCGACGACCGCGATTTCGTGCTCAAGCCCATGCCCCGCAAGTCCCTCCCCGCCCCCGCTCCTGCCAAGTTCTACGTGGCGCATGACGCGGACATGAAAAAGGAGTTTAACGAAAACGGCTTCGCCATGTGCGAGCTGTTGCCCGGCACCTATGCCGGCGGCGTGCGCAACTACAAATGCTGGCTCAAGGCGGGCTGCTGCGTATCGCCGGAGATGCGCGCAGACGACACCGTGCTATTGATGTTTGGCAAGGGATGCGGCTATGTATCTTCCGCAAAGCATCTGTTCAACGTGGTTGAACCGGCTTTCTACGCACCGGACTTCGACCGCGAACCCTATACCGTGCACGCGCTGGAGGATATGGAATTCATCTATAGCGTGGTGGAGCGCAACGAATACGACAAAGCCCTTTATGACGCCTGTCATGTTCGTCTGCCCTTCTTCCGGCTCTACAGTGAGGGCAGCGTATACGACCAGGATTGCAAAGGTCCCAATACCACCTCTTGGTCTATTTTGGGCGCAAAGCAACTTGGGCGCATCATGATAGGCGTGGTACGCGCCGTGGGCGAAGGCACCGTAGAAGCCGGGCATCCCAAGGTGGAGCAATGGAACTATTGCCTTGGCGACGCCGACTTCACCCTGAAGGTGGATGATCAGCCCGCGGTACCCCACAAGGGCGGCGACTGGAGCTATGTCCCTGCCGGTTGGGACCATTCGTTGGTTGCGGAGCCTGGCAAGGAAGTGTTCTACGTATGGTACGAGCATTACACGCGTGAAAAGGACTTCTGTGTGGCACTGGCGGCTGGCGACGACGCTTCCGTCTACGACTGAACTTTGTCCTAACGGACGGGGGTCCAGGGCGGCGAAAACCGCCCGGGCCCCCGTCCGTTTTAGAGCAGGCAAAGGAGGAGATGCAAAGATGCTGATTGCTGCAACGGGCGCGCTGGAAGCAGGACCGGACAGCCCGATTCTCTACCGGGGTTCTTTTGAAACAATGCTGCCGCAGATTCGGCAGGACGGTTTTGAAGCAGTGGAGCTTCACCTGCTGGACTCACGTCAGCTGGATCTGGAGGTGCTGTGGCGGCTTCTGGAAGAAAATCACCTGCGTCTTACCTCCGTGGGTACCGGTTCGGCCTATGCCGCACGCGGCTATAACCTGGTGGACCGCGACGAGAACGTGCGGCGTGAAACCATTCTTCATCTGGAGGCGCACATGCGCACGCTGGGTCCCTCGCACGGAGTGGTAATCGTAGGGTTGCTGGCTGGCAGGCTCTGCGATTGCGGTGCAAGCCTCAAGGTTCAGCGGGAGCGCCTGGCTGACAGCTTGCGCCGTTTAGACGATTTGGCCGGACAACACGGCGTGACGGTCGGACTGGAGATGATGAATCGATATGAATGCGATTTTCTGTATACCATTGAGGAGGGCATGGCTTTCTTAGACGAGGTGGGCGACCTCAGGCACACCGCCCTGCACATCGACTCGGTTTCCATGAATGTCAGCGAGCGCGATATCGGCGCGGCTATCCGCGCGGGTCGTGGGCGCATCTGTCACGTGCACCTGGCCGATAACGACCGCTGGTATCCCGGCCATGGGCATTATGATTTCCGTGAAACGCTGCGCGCGCTGAAAGACATCGGCTACGACGGCGCGCTGGCTCTGGAAGAAAAGCGCTATCCTGATACGGCCACCGCCGCCCGGCATAGCTTGAACTACCTGCGCGCATTGCTGGAATCGCTTGATTGACGCTTACGCGGCAGAATCCGGAGGAAATGGCATGAACACTTCCGCGTCAAAACGGATCACGGACATGACGCAGGGCAACGTGCTGAGTTTGATTTTGCGCTTCGGCCTTCCACTGATTGCCGCAAATACGTTGCAGCAGGTATATTCCATGGTGGATACCGT
>CALVTV010000088.1 GCA_944363005.1 uncultured Clostridia bacterium
TCGATCTCCACGCCGATCTCGTACAGACCCTTGATGGGGGCGTTGCAGGCGAAGAAGTCCTGGGGCCGGGGGCCGAAGGTGATGATCTTCAGCTTGGACAGGCCGATGAGGGCCCGGGCGATGGGCACATAGTCCTCGATCATGGCGGCAATGTCCTCGGCGGTGCCCACGGGGTACTCGGGGATGTAGGCCTTCAGGTGGCGCATGCCCAGGTTATAGGAGCAGTTGAGCATGCCGCAGTAGGCGTCGCCGCGCCCGTCGATCATGTCGCCGTCGCCCTCGGCCGCCGCCACAAACATGCAGGGGCCGTCAAAGTACTTGGCAATCAGCGTTTCCGGGGTTTCCGGGCCGAAATTGCCCAGGAACACGGTCAACGCGTTGCAGCCGGCCTGCTTGACCTCGGCCACGGCGCGCAGCATGTCCTGCTCGTTCTCCACGGTCGTCTTTGCCTCATAGACGGGCAAGTCGCCGCAGGCGCGCACCACGGCCGCGCGGCGCTTTTCGCTCAGGGAAATCGGGAAACAATCGCGGCTGACAGCGATGATGCCCAGGCGAACCTCGGGCAGATTGGTGGATTTCATGGTCAAAACCTCCTTCGTGATACGAATCTGCGTTTACACGCATATTTTGTAGATCAAACCCGTCTCAATTGCAGGATGTTTCGTGCCGGTTTTAACCGGCTTTTTCTCTTTAACCCGTCTCAATCGTAGGCTGCTTCGCAGCCTGCTCTGAGACTACGTTTTTTTCGTAGGGGTTACGCTGGGCTGCCGCCCAGACCTGCCTGAGGGACCAGTCCCTCAGACTCCCCTCTTCGCTTCGCGCGGTGAAACAATTTTTATCATGTACATGAATCAAAAGCAAAGCGCGTCACAGCGCGGGAAAGACGGGCTTGAGCGCGGGATACAGCGCGCGCCAGGCCTGATAGCGCGCATCATAGAGCCGGGCAAGCGCGGCGTTCGGCTCGACAGTCTGCGCCATGCGCACCAGCGCGCGGCTGCACGCGGCGACATCCGGGTACACCCCGGCGGCCACGGCCGCGAGCATGGCGCCGCCGAAGCTCGGCCCCTGTTCGGTCACGGGCAACGTCAGCGGAATATTGAGCACGCTGGAGAGGATCTTGCGCCACAGCGGGCTTCTGGCGCCGCCGCCGCAGATCGTGCTGGAGGCGATGGGCACCCCGCCCGCCTCGACGCATTCGCGGATGGCGAAAGCCACGCCCTCGAGCACAGCGAGCGTCATATCCTCGCGGGTCGAGTCCATGCGCATACCGATGAAGGCGCTGCGCGCCGCGGGGTTGTTGTGCGGGCTGCGCTCGCCCATCAGGTACGGCAGGTAATACACGTCGTTGCGCCCGAGCTTTTCCTGCGCAATGCGCTGCTGTTCGCCGTCGTAGTCGCTGGTGCGCAGAATGCCGTCCATCCACCACTGGTTGCAGCTGGCGGCGGAGAGGATACAGGCCAGCAGGTGCCAGCCGCCGTCCGCGTGCGCAAAGCTATGCAGCGCGCCGCCCGGGCAAAAGCGCGCGCTGGAGATGAACACCGTGCCGGAGGTCCCCAGCGAGATGTTGCACTTGCCCTCGCCGACCACACCGCAGCCCACAGCCGCGGCAGCGTTGTCGCCCGCGCCCGCGCAGACGAGCACGTCCTCCGGCAGGCCCAACGCGGCGGCCACATCCGGCAGGAGCGTGCCCACTTTTGCGCTGCTCTCCAGCAGGCGCGGCATCTGCTGCGCGCTCAGGCCGCAGAGCGCGAGCATCGGTTCGCTCCAGCGCTTGTGTTCGACGTCCAGCAGCAGCGTGCCCGAGGCGTCGGAATAGTCGGTGGCGTGCACGCCGGTCAGCCGGTAGTTGATGTAGTCCTTGGGCAGCATCACCATGGCAATGCGCGCGAAGCGCTCCGGCTCGTTTTCGCGCATCCAGAGCAGCTTGGGCGCGGTAAAGCCCGCAAAGGCGATGTTCGCCGTGCGCGCAAGCAGCGTTTCCCGGCCGATTTCGCCGTTGAGGTATTCAACCTGCGCCTGCGTGCGCCCGTCGTTCCAGAGGATGGCGGGGCGAATGACGCGGCCCTGCTCATCGAGCGCAACCAGGCCGTGCATCTGTCCGCCGGCGCCGATGGCGCGCACCCGCGAAGCATCCACGCCCTCAAGCAGCGCCCGTATGCCCGCGCACGTCGCTTCCCACCAGTCCTCGGGCGCCTGCTGGCTCCAGCCCGGCCTTGGAAATTCCAGCGGGTACGATCGCGAGACGGTATTTTTAATCTGACCCTGTTCATCCATCAGCAGGAGCTTGACCGCCGAGGTGCCCAGGTCAATGCCAATGAAATACAAAATCATCCCTCCCGGATTGAAGAATCCGGCGGGCGCGATGCTCTGTGCGTCCGCCTCGTTTCTACCTCTGATTATAGCGACAATCAACCGGCGATGCAAGGGACGTGTGTACCTTTGAGCGCGGAGATGCTATAATGAAGAAAAATACAGGAGGAGGACATGCGCATGGAAACCGGCTTTGCGCGCCCGGCCGATTTGGAGGGCATGATGAAACTTGCCGCGCAG